>JBDTKL010000096.1:0-2979 GCA_039935355.1 Candidatus Tumulicola sp. | reverse complement strand
GAGCCGCTCGTTCTACCGATCGTTCGCAACGGCGTCGAACGCAACGTCGTAGTCGTCGCGCACGGTGCGTCCGGCCTGAATTGGACCGGCTGCTTATTTTACCTCGGCGAGCTGTGGATCGTGCTCTGTTGTGCCCTCATCGCGTGGCGAAGGTCCAACAGCGCCGAAGCGCGCCTGCTCGTTCTTTACCTTCTCGGAGTGTTCGTCGTCAGTCAAGGATTTGGCGACGTCGTCACTCCTTGGCCCGTTGACGATCAAATCGGCCTGTGCTCGTGAAGGGCCTGATCTTCGTGCCGAGCTTTATATTCTTGGCCTTCTACGCAGGCTGCTTTGCAACGCCCGTTTCAGCCGCGCGGCGCGCGCTCGTCGGAATCGTCGTGCGCTTGGATCTCTGGAACGGCTCGTTAAGCCCGTTCACGTCGGTCCTCCTCGTTCGAGCCGATCCTTCGATTCGGCTCCTTGAGGGCGCGGGAATTCTTGCGGTAATCGTCTCGCTTTTCGCCGCGCTCGGCGCGTCGCGAGGAGCGGAACGTACGCGCCTGCTTTGGGGATTAGCGGGCGTTCTTCCACCATTAATTTGGATTTTATCGTGCTCGCGGCCGGCGACTCGATGCCAACGGCGGTGTTCGCAATCATTTCGGCGTTTTGGTGGTTTGCGACGCCGGTAATTCTCAGCTATTCTCTTTTGCACAGGCGCTTATTGGACATCGGGTTCGTGATCAATCGGGCCGCCGTCTTTACCGGAGTTTCTCTCGTAGTACTCGGAACGTTCGTGTTGGTCGAGTGGCTGCTCACCGATTGGCTCAGTACTGCGGGACACGCCACGAACGTTTTAGTCAGCGGCGGCGTTGCGCTCGCACTTGGACTTTCGATTCGTTCGTGCATGGCCGCGTGGACCTTTTCGTGGATCGCGTCTTCTTTCGCAGTCGCCATGAAGACGAAGAAGCGCTTCGTACGTTCGCGCACGAGATACCCTACGTCACGGATCGCGACATTCTCTTGCGTCGTGCGGCCCAAACCCTCGATCGTCACACGGATGCAACGTCGGTAGGGATCGTACTGCATTTCGACGATAACGATCCGGCGATCGTGCGTCTGCGCGCACATCCACAAGTGCTCGACCTGCATGGCGTCGAGACGACGCTGCGCGGCGATATCGGTTTCCCAATGACCGCCCGCGGTCAGTTACTCGGCGTTATCGTGCTCGGTGCCCGCAGCTCCGGCGAGAGATACGCGCCCGACGAAATCGCCGCGATATCGCAACTCGCGACGAGTCTGGGAGCGGCACTCGACATATTCACGACTCGAGATGGCAAGGACGGCGCCGTCGAGCGCCTCGTCGCGTCGGTCGATGCTCTACGCGAGGAGCTCGTACGCCGTTTCCCCACGGCGGCCAATGAGAATTCGCTGTAGTTTAGGATCTGGGGCCGAGACGAAACTTCGACTCTTTGCAAATCTCATTGATTTGTTCGGAGCTCAAACGGCGGAACGTCTTGTTACAATATAGGAATTCTTCCCCGGCTTCAACAGCGTCGTAGCGGGCCTTCGCGCCGGGGTTGAGAGGCGGGCGTTGCCGTAAGACGTGATTTTTGAAATTCACTCCGTAGGCTTGGTCCTTTGCGAACAACACGACTTCACTTCGCGCGTTTACGTATCCGCCATAGATAGGCTCGAAGGAGTCTGCGCTACCCGACCCCTTCACGCCATCTATGGCGATCGCTGCGACAGGTGGTGCGCTATCTATCATAACTTTCCTAAGACCTCGAGCGATCCGAATAGGTTGCACATTTCAAAGGTACGGCCTCCAGCATTCGTTCTGCGACGCCATCCACAAGGATGTCCACCATATTGGAAACGATCGGTTCGCAAGAATCGTTGGGTGCCTTATAACGCCAGCCCATAGCCGCGCCGACCAGAGCAGATGCAACCACCATCGATGCGCAATGCGGAAACCGCACCAACAGAAAGTCTCTCAATTGCGCTTCGAGGCTGCGCTGCATCTGCGGTTCGAACTCGCGGTCGATCTTGCAGCGCCGGTGCATCCCGACGAACGCGAAGACGTTCTTGCCGACACCGAGCAGCAGCGCGCGAGCATCGGGAGCGCTCAACGGATCCCCTTGAACCAGATGGTTGGCGACGTCGTCACGGATCATCGAGTCGAGAAGATCGAACTTATCGGTAAAGTGCGCGTAGAACGTCGCGCGGTTCACCGTCGCCTCGGCGGCGATATCTTGTACGCTGATCGACTCGAAGTTCTTGTCGGCCAACAGGGACGCAAGCGCTTCGCGCAAGAGCTTCCGCGTCCGCGTCACGCGGGGATCGACCCGGGGGCGCTCCAAAGTAGTTGTCGTCATTTTTCGTCTTCTCGTTCGGATAAGCAACGTTTTCGCCATTTTGTCGGTTGACTTGGTATTCACGACGACTGTACCATAGTCAACACCAGACTAATATACGACAGGCGTTGCAAAATAGCAACCGCCGAAAGGAGTGCCCGTGAACCCTCAGCTCCAAGAACAGGCGACGTACGCCGTCGATCCCGTCCACAGTACCGTTGAATTTATCGTTCGTCATCTCATGATCGCGAAGGTACGCGGCCGATTTACGACATTTACCGGTCAAGTAGAGTTGCCGTCCGGAAGCGATCTTCCGAGTTCCATTTCCGCCACAATTGAGGCGGCGTCGATCGACACGCGCGAAGAACAGCGCGACACGCATTTGCGCTCGGCAGACTTTTTCGACGCTGAAAAGTTCCCACAGCTCACCTTCAAGAGCACCCGCATTCACGGCGAGCCGGACGATTTCACGATTGATGGGGATCTCACGATTCACGGCGCCACGCACCCCGTCAAGTTGAACGGAACGTTCGAAGGCCGCGCTACGGATCCGTGGGGCACTCAACGTATCGGGTACGCAGCGCACGGCAAAATTAGCAGAAAAGATTTCGGCCTCACCTGGAACGCCGCACTGGAAACGGGCGGC
>JBDTKL010000095.1:0-6020 GCA_039935355.1 Candidatus Tumulicola sp. | reverse complement strand
AACCGAAACGTCGCCGCCCAACAGCAAATCGTAGATACCGACCGGCAGGTCGACGTACAGATCGTCGCCCTTGCGCTTGTACGTCGGATCGTCGATGGCTTTGACGATCAAATGCAGGTCGCCGTTCGGCGCTCCGTTGCGTCCGGCGCCGCCTTGGCCCGCCAAACGAATCCGTTGCCCGTCGCCGATGCCGCGCGGAATGCTAACCTCGAATTTTTTGAGCAGCAGCACGCGGCCGGTGCCGTGACATTGCGGGCATAGCCGTCCGGCTTCGGTTCCGGTTCCGTGACAGCGCGGACAGAGATCTTCGACTTGCAGCGAGATGGCTTTCTTCCCGCCGTCGTAGACGTCGCGTAAGCCTAACTCGATGCTCGTTTCTAAATCTTGTCCGCGTTGCGGAAAGCCGGTCGTCTGCGTCGTTTGCCGGCGTCCGACGCCGGAGAAGAACATGTCGAAGAAATCGGAGAAACCGCTCGGCCCAGGTTCGCCGGCTCCGCCGAAATCACCAAAGCCGAAGTCGTCGCCGGAACTCGTGCGATATTGGCGTTGCTGGTCGGCCTGTCGAGCCGCCTGCTGCCAATCGGGTCCGAGCAGATCGTATTTCCGGCGCTTCTCGGCATCGCCCAGCACCTCATAGGCCTCGGAGATTTCCTTAAATTTCTCCTCGGCTTGCTTGACGTTGTCGAGATTCGCGTCGGGATGCCATTTGCGCGCGAGCCTGCGATAGGTCGATTTTATATCTTTTTGCTGCGCGTCCTTAGGAACGCCGAGGACCGTGTAATAGTCCTTAAAATTCATTCCGCGTTTTTCGCGACGACGACCTTCGCGGGCCGCAGCAACTCGTCGCCCAATCGGTAGCCCTTCTCGGCGACTTCGATGACCACGTCGTCGTCAACGCCTTCGCGGGCCGCGGTAGCGATGGCCTCGGCAACGTGTGGGTCGAACGGTTTGTTCTTGACGTCGATGGCGATCACGCCTTCGGCTTTCATGACCGCTTCGAATCCACGCAGCGTCTGTTCTACGCCGCCGCGCAGAACGTCGCCGCCGCCTTCGTATGCCATAGCGCGTTCGAGATTGTCGAGCACCGGCAGAAAGCGCTCGAGCAGCGAACGCCGGCGCAGGCTGACCATCGCGTCGATGTCGCGCCGCCCGCGCTTCTTGTAGTTCTCGAAATCTGCGGTTGCTAGCAGAAACTTGTTGTAGTTTTCTTCGGCTCGGGCTTCGGCTTGCGCCAAACGCTCTTCGAGCGAAGCAGTATCGGACGCATCCGTCTCGATGACGGCGTCTCCGGCTTCGGTGTTTAACACCGATTGATCGTCAAACATTCGTCTTTCTACACTCGTAATAAAAAGCGCCGCGCGCGTTCCGCCGGCTTTTGAAGCCGGCGGATTTGCACGTCGTTGCGTCGTAGCGAAGAGACCTTACTTGGACTCTTTGAATTCGGCGTCGATGACGTCTTCCGGAGGAACTCCGGCCGACGACGAGCCGTTCTGACTCGCGCCTGCGCCGTCTTCGGCTCCATCACCCGCGCCTGCCGCTTCGCCTTCGGGCGCCGTGGCTTTGTACAGCAGTTCGGCCATCTTGTAGCTGGCCTGCTGCAGCCGGTCGATCACAGGTCGAATCTCATCGACGGTTCCGTTTTCGCTCACGCGCTTCAGGTCTGACAGCGCGTTTTCGACTTCGCCCCGCGCCTGCGGGTCGAGCTTCTCGCCGACTTCCTTGAGCGACTTTTCGGTGGAATAGATCAAGCTCGAAGCGTTGTTGCGCACTTCGGCTTCATCCATCTTCGCTTTATCCGCGGCCGATTGCAGCTCGGCATCGCGAACCATCCGGTCGACCTCTTCTTTGTTGAGGTTGGTCGAAGCGGTGATCGTGATCGCCTGTTCTTTGCCCGTGCCGAGATCTTTGGCGCCGACGTTGACGATGCCGTTGGCGTCGATGTTGAACGACACTTCGATCTGCGGAACGCCGCGCGGCGCCGCCGGAATGCCTTCCAAGCGGAAGCGCCCTAAGGTCTTGTTGTCTTGTGCCATCGGACGTTCGCCTTGGAGAACGTGGATGTCGACCGATGTTTGACCGTCTTCAGCCGTCGTAAACGTTTGCGATTTCTTGGTAGGGATCGTCGTGTTACGTTCGATCAGTTTGGTCATGACGCCGCCGAGCGTTTCGAGACCGAGCGAGAGCGGCGTAACGTCGAGCAGAACGACGTCGCGCACTTCGCCGGAAAGCACGCCGGCTTGAATCGCCGCGCCGACCGCGACGACTTCGTCGGGGTTGACCGTGAGATTCGGTTCTTTACCGGTGAGCTTGCGAACGAGTTCTTGGATCACCGGCATGCGCGTCGATCCGCCGACCATGATGATCTCGTCGATCTTCGAGGCATCGAGCTTCGCATCGGCGATCGCGCTCTTGAACGGACCGACGCAACGATCGGTGAGATCGCTGGTGAGTTCTTCGAACTTGGCGCGCGTCAGCGTGTAATCGAGGTGCTTAGGACCATCTTGATCTGCCGTGACGAACGGCAGGTTGATATTGGTGGTCACCACCGACGAGAGTTCGATCTTGGCTTTTTCGGCAGCTTCCGTGAGACGCTGCATCGCCTGGCGATCTTTGCTCAGGTCGATACCTTGATCGCGGCGGAACTGATCGACGAGCCATTCCACCACACGCTGGTCGTAGTCGTCGCCGCCAAGGGTCGTGTCGCCGTTGGTAGACTTCACTTCGAAGACGCCGTCGCCGACTTCTAGGATCGAGACGTCGAACGTGCCGCCGCCGAGATCCCACACGAGAATGGTTTCGTTGCCTTTTTTCTCGAGACCGTAGGCCAGCGCTGCGGCCGTCGGTTCGTTGATGATGCGGAGCACATCGAGGCCGGCAATTTTGCCGGCGTCTTTGGTCGCCTGACGTTGCGCGTCGTTGAAATAGGCGGGCACGGTGATGACCGCTTTGCTCACGCGCTCGCCGAGATAGTTGCTGGCGTCGTTGACCAGCTTTTGCAGAATCATGGCCGAGATTTCTTGCGGCGTATAATCCTTGCCGTCGATCTTGACGGAATAGTCGGGTTGTCCCATGTGCCGCTTGATCGAACTGATCGTGCGGTCGGGATTGGTGATCGCTTGACGCTTGGCGAGTTGGCCGACGAGTCGTTCGCCGGTTTTGGTGAAGGCCACGACCGACGGCGTCGTGCGCGATCCTTCAGCGTTAGGGATGACGGCGGGCTGCGTGCCCTCCATCACGGCGACGACCGAGTTGGTCGTGCCGAGGTCGATACCGACCACTTTAGCCATATATTACTACCTCAAAGAATGCGTCCGGTCTCACCCGGGACCAGCATGCCGGCGGAGGTGCGAATGGGATCCATCGGGCCGGCGCACCGAGGTTGAGTGCACGGGATTCACACGAGGGTTCCGGTTCGCGCCCGGCCGGGCGCCTTGCCGCTTACGAGCGATTGCAGACTGATGTTGTTCGCCCATCATACACTGAGGGCGGTTCGAATGTTCCATAAAGTAAGACAACCGGCGCGAGTGGCCGGTTGCAGGATAGGAGAAGGGCGACGCTTTTCGGCGCCGCCCTCGGTTCCGAGTGGCCTCAGTAGTGCCTTACGGCTGTTGATCCTGCGGCTCTTGCTCTTGTCCTTGGCCTTGGCTCTGCGATGCGGGTTGGGCCGCCGGCGTTTCGCCGAGCTTGATCACGGCGAGTTTCTTCATGCCATTCGACCACAAGTCCACGTGGATCGTATCGCCCGGCTTCTTACCGCTGATGTAGTTATGCAGGTCTTGGCGCGTGTTGTACGCCTTGCCGTCGACCTTGAGGATGACGTCCCCGGGCTGGATGCTAGCCTGGTCGGCCGGCGATCCAGAGAAGACCTGTTGCACGGCGACGCCACCCTGGCCGGTGTAGCCGATCTGGTTACGAACGCCGTCGTTGATATCGGCCATGTAGATGCCAAGGAAACCGGTGTCGGTTCCCTGATGGATGCCCGGGTGCTTCAGCAAATCGGCGACGACCGAGCTAACGGTATTCGACGGAATCGCAAAGCCGATGCCTTGCGCATACGACGAACGCACGGTCGATTGATTGATGCCGATCACTTGGCCGTCGAGATCGATCAGCGGGCCGCCCGAGTTGCCGGGGTTGATCGGCGCCGAAGTCTGCAGTAGTCCCTTGAAGTCGATGACGGTGCCATTTTCGGTCGGAATCGGCTCGGAGCGATGAAAGGCCGAAACCACACCGACGGTCACGGTTTGCGTAAGCTCCAGCGGTTCGCCGATGGCGATGGCCCACTGGCCCTGCTCGAGTTTGTCGGAGTCGGCCAGTTCCAGCGGCGGCGGAAGCTTTGCGTAACGGTCCACCTTGATGATCGCCGTGTCGGAGCCGACGTTGGCTGCGACAACGTGCGCCGGGACGTGATCGCCGTTCGCAAACACGACCGTCATCTTGGTTACCTGCGCGCCTTGTTGCGGTTGCACGACGTGCGCGTTCGTTACGATGTCGCCCTGCGAATCGTACACAAAGCCCGAACCGGACGCTTGCGCTTTATATTGACGCTCGACGCCGCCGCTTTGTCCGCCGAAGAACTGTTGCATCGGATCGGCCGGTACGTATTGCTGGCCGTTAATTTGTTCGACGATTGCGACGACCGATGACTTCGTGCGTTTGACCGCGCTCACGATGCGGTCTTGGTCGCTCACGCCGTTGAGCGGAAGCGCTGCCACCGCCGGAGGCGTGTGACCCGGGCCGGCTGCGCCGCCGAAGTGTGAGCTGGCGTACAGCATCATTAAAAAGCTGCCGACGATCGCACCGATCAGACCAACGATGAGGGTGGGAAGAATTCGTTTATTCACCATTCTCCAGAACCATGGGCGTTCGAGTTGCTTAGACCTATCTACCAAGATAACGCAGAAATGTCACACATCGTGTCGATTTTGGCACTAGCCTAGGAGGCAGCTGAGTCCGAAACGACCCGTCCGTCGAGGAGGCGGACGATCCGGTTCGCTCGCTCGGCTACGTGCTCGTCGTGCGTGACCATAACGACGGTACGGCCGCTTTCATGGAGTTTACTGAAGAGGGCCATGATGTCGTCGCTCGTGCGCGAGTCCAAATTGCCGGTAGGTTCGTCGGCTAACAGCACCGCCGGATCGTTGATCAGCGCTCGGGCGATCGCCACCCGCTGCTGCTGGCCACCCGAAAGCTGGCTGGGCAGGTGATGGCCGCGGTCGCCCAGACCCACCCCCTCGAGCGCGGCGCGAGCTCGGGTAGCCCGCTCCCGGCCCGACAATCCCGCATAGAAGAGCGGCAGCGCGACGTTACCTAGAGCGTCGCTGCGCGCCAGCAGGTTGAAGCCTTGGAAGACGAAGCCGAGTTTGCGCAGCCGGATATGCGCCAGTGCTGCGTCGTCCAGCTTGGATACGTCGACCCCGTCGAGCACGTACGTCCCGGCCGTCGGCCGGTCGAGGCAGCCGATCAGATTCATCATCGTCGACTTACCCGAACCCGAAGGACCCATGATTGCGATGTATTCTCCCGCGCGAACCGTCAGATCGACGCCATGCAGTACCGGGACGCGCAGCGGGCCTTGCTCGTAGGTTTTTTCGATGCCGGTTAGCTCGATGGCGACGGATTCACTCATAGCGCAAAGCCTCGATCGGATCGAGCCCGGCCGCGCGAAAGGCCGGATACGTTCCAAACGCAAGCGTGACCACAATCGCGAATACGACGGCGATCGCCAACGTCGGTACGATCGGTAACGCGGGAATCGAACCTGCCACCTTAACGATGGCGAGGTTATCGACCGCCCATCCGGCCACTATTCCAATCACCCAACCGATCGCACATCCCGCACTGCATAACGCCAACGCTTCGATAAAAAATTGCGCGAGAATTTGCGAACGGCGCGCCCCACTGGCCTTGCGAACGCCGATCTCGCGCGTGCGTTCGGCGACCGAAACGAGCATAATATTCATGACGCCGATTCCGGCCACCAGCAGCGAGACCGCGCCGATAAGAGCTACGATCGCGGT
>JBDTKL010000094.1:0-8625 GCA_039935355.1 Candidatus Tumulicola sp. | reverse complement strand
GACGACGAGGGCTTCTCGGAAGTCAGCGTTAGCGTCGACGAGTTCACCGAGTAGTTGCCGGCGGCGACGAGGTGATTCGGCTGCGCACAGATGGCGCTGCTGTTCGGACCGTAGATAACGACGAGATTGGGCGGCCCGCACGGGGTCTGCGTCAGTTGATAGCTCTGGAGCAATTTCGCTCCGGGGCTACTGGTCTGAACCTGATACGACGCGACCGCAGCATTGTTCGCGGCGACGACCGAACCGTACGCGGCTGCAGTCACCGCTCCGACCGCGAACGGGCCCCAAAAGCCGCCACCGTAGTAATACGGCGCGGGGTACCATGCGACGCCGGCGTTCCATCCCCACGCAGGATAGTGGTAGTAGACCGGATTGCCGACGGTGGCTCCATGATACACGTACCCGTTGTTCGCGTAGGTGCTGGTGTGATACGTCTGGCCGTAAGCGTTGGTTGCCGTGCCGGAACCGCTGTAGGTATGGTTGTAGGCGTTACCGGTTCCTGAGTTGCTGTAGGAGCCGTTCTGATTGCTGCCGCTGCCGCTGTGGTAGACACTACCGTTCTGCGTGTTGCCGTTGGTCGCGCTGTGCTGACTACCATATGCGGTCGACGTGCTGCTGTTGTGATTGAAATTTCCGTTCGAGGTATTGTAGCCGCCGTTGGTGGTGCGATTGTAATCGCCGTTCGAAGCCGTCGTCGTTCGATGATAGCTGTCGCCACTATTCGTGACGGTGGTCGAACGATTCGTGCCGGCCGGTCCGGTACTCGAGTGCGTGCCGGTATCCCCGTGAAAATCCCAACCGCCGCCGCCGCGTCCACCCCCGCCGCCGCGTCCGCCTGCGATCGCGCCGGCTTCGGCAAGAAGGATCAGGGCCGAACAAACGATGAGGACGCGCGAAAAATATTTTGTTTTCACTTGGTTACCCGATCAACCGTTCCGGTTAGCGAGAAATAGGTTCCCCGTTTCGTCGTTGCGGACACAAGAACGCCATGCGGACCGATTCGGGCCGACGTCATGGAAAGGGGCTGCCTCGACGTCGTCGGATTCAACCAAACGGTGCCGGACTTGAGCATAATGCGAACCTTGTGCCCACCCTGATACAACGTCGCGTCGTACGGCAGGCATTCGACGAGCGCTCCCACCTTCGTGCAGGCGGCCTTTCCAATGACGAGCGTACCGACGCCGTCGGACGTCGTGACTTCCATTTGCTGGTCGCGAATCGCGATGACAACGTTCTTATACACTTTAATCGTGCCGTCGCTCTGTTGAACGGTCGCCGTTCCGGTGGCTTTTGCCGCGCACGTTAAGACGATGAAAGCAAACCCGAGAGCGATCGCCGTCGATACATGACGCGTCATTTTGATGTCTTTCATTGAACCGGCGCAATCGTCCACGAACT
Organism: Candidatus Tumulicola sp.; assembly: GCA_039935355.1. Taxonomy (GTDB): domain Bacteria; phylum Vulcanimicrobiota; class Vulcanimicrobiia; order Vulcanimicrobiales; family Vulcanimicrobiaceae; genus Tumulicola. The sequence goes on along the minus strand of JBDTKL010000094.1, from coordinate 7,227 downwards.
GCTGTACTGCTTCTCCCGGCCGAGCCGTCCGACGTGAACCACGATCGTGACGTTGCTCGACGCCGAAGCGATCGTGAAATCTGCTCCTAGGCCGATGTTCGTCGTGGCATTGACGTTGGTTGGAAACTGGCGAACGCCGGGCTGAATCTTGGTCGAACCCGAACCGCTGCCGGCGATCGTCGCGTGCGTGTGGGAGGCTTGGAGTGCCCTCATAACCATCGGCACGTTGACGGTGTCGTTGTCGATAGGAACCGGAAGGTTGACCGGCCACGTCGCATTCGCCGAGAACGGTTTGGGCGCACCTCGAAGGAGGAGCCCGATCTGCGCGAACGGTTTCAGCACGTCCTTGAGCTGCGGCGGTGCGTTTAACGTGCCGTTTGCACCTACCGAAATCGTTTGGCCCGGCGCACCGTCGACGCTAACGCTAAACGATGTCGGCGCCGAGTGCGTGAACTTGATGTAGTGGCTCGCGCTTTGCGGGCCGCTCTGCGTTACGGATTGCGACGTGAGGTGATACGTCATCGTACGCCCGACCGGAATCGCAGCTAACGCCGAGCCTGCCGACGCCGGCAAAGGTACGGTCACTGCCGCGACGATTATGCCCGCCGACGCAAGAGCAACGACTGACTTCATATGGTCTCCCCTGTTGTTTGCTTAGGCAGATCATACGGCTCGGGATGGGCTCTCGCCTATCCTAAAAGCGAAAGTGAGTCTAGGGCTGACAGCCTTGGTCGGCCCAACTTTTAAACGTGGCGCACATCTCGGCAGTCCAGCGTTCGCCGGTTCCGCCGGGCGGCATGCTGCCGTCGGTGACGGTCCGAAGAATCGCCTGCGAATGTTGTTCGACGTCGTCGCGGTCGCTCAGATCCATGCCAGCGTGCTTCATGTGGTCGACGTCGAGGTCGGTGAACATCGGGCGGATGTCCCGTGCGAAGCTCAGGTTGGCGTTATCTGACATGATACTCTCCTTGTGCCACTAGATCGTGCTAACGGTCGCGCCGAACGGCTCGTCCACGGTTATCTGCTTTTCCGGAGCGTTTCCCGCCGGATATGCATAGAAACCCACGACGTCGCCATCTTGACTCGGTGCTACGAGCACGGCGTTGGCTTTTCCCTTGGTTGCCGGCACGATCCAGAATTGATTGACGTAGTTGGCATCGTTTAACGTAACCGTGCCGACAATTTTCCCCTTTTTTCCGCTCGTCAGATACACTTTCGACGCATCGGTGTCGCCCACGGCGATATCCGTGCCGTCGAACGAAACGCCACCCGGCCACTCAATCGATTGCTTGAGCTTAATCGTCAAGAAGGCGTTCTTGCCACGCAGCAATTCTGCGAACACGAACGTTGCGCTCGACGTAACGCCGCCGACATACAGGTCGCCCTTGTTGTCATAGCCGCAGAAGCGATATTCCTGGAACTGCGGATCCGAGATCACCTTCGGCGAGCCGGAGGCACGAGCGTAAATCGAGACGCTGCCGGCGCCGGATGTTGCATAAAAATTCGTTACCGCTAGATTACCGGTGACGGGATCCACGGAGCACCCTTCGGGGTATTCACCGGGATCTTCGAGCGTCGCGATCGGCTTCGTTCCGCCGTGGGCGTACTCGACGATTTCTTTAGCACCGTCGTCCACGATCCACACGTCGCCGGCAGCATCGCCGCACAGCCCGTACGGATCGTCGAAGCCGGTCAACGTACCTTCCGCTTTTCCGCCGGGATACGAATAGACGTAGACTTCGTTCGTGAGAATCGACGATACATACAACAACGACGGCTGCATCTTCGCATCGGGTAACAGGTGCGATCCGACGATGGCGCGAGCTGCCGGTGCAAAGGCGGTGGCCGTTTCCGTGCCCGCAGGCCCGGAGCACGACACGAGTACGGCAGAGACGACGAGACATGCGAAGTCAGAACGAATCGAGCGAAACGTCATGCGAAGACCCTCCAGCCCGAGCGCTACAAGCTAGCGCCGTCCGTCCCTGCTAAACGAGGCTAGCTAGCGAATCTCCCCAATGGACTTCGGCGGCGTATCCGCTTAGGAATTCGACCATCGCCGACATCCGGCCGCCGGACGCAACCGCAGGCACCAGAATCGTCCGCGTCAGGTTTAGACGAAGTCTTGCAACGTCAGCGTGAGCGTGGCATGCGTTCCGTCTTTATGCGTGACGCCGATTTGGATTTGCGTACCGGCCGGCTGGAAGAACAACTCGCGCACCGCCTGCAGGCTCATGCCGGCAGCCGGCTTTCCGCCGATCGAATCGATCGTATCGCCTTTAACGAATCCCGCGCTCGCCGCCGCCGTTTGCGGCCGTACGTCGTAAACGACGGCCGTACCATTCCGATTAATCAGGAAGAGGCCCGCGCGCTCGTAGTCGTCGGGCGTCATGAACGCGTTGTTGGACGTGAGCACCATCGTCTGCTTCTCGTAATCGAGCGTGAGGCTAAAGCGTTTGAACACGCCGCCACCGACGTTGCCGGCAACGAACGGTGCTGCGAACGCACCCTTCTTCACCGCGCTGAAATCGGTGATGACGTTCGACAGAATGAAGTTGCCGAGGCCGAGCGTTTTGATCCGCCCTAAACGGCCAATCGCACCGCCGCCCACACCGAAACCATTGACGCCGATGCCGCTCATCTTCGACGGAACGACCTGCGGGTGCGCCGCTATCCACGGCGTCATCAACGAAATCGAAGCGCGCGAACCGGTGTCGAGCGTGCACTGCGCGGCGATTGAATCGATGGTGCACGGAAACTGCGGCTGGCGCCCGTCGAGCACGAAGGGAACGACATTCGCGCCAGGCGGGACCGTCGCCGCATCCGGCATTTGGAAGATGACCGTGTTGCCGGCGTAGTCGAAAGTCGTTACGAAGCGCGACAGCACTTCGAAGCCGATCAGACCATCGACGCGCTGACCGCCGGCGATGCCGAAGCCCTGCCGCGTCGGAGCCACCGCAAACAACTGGTTGGTGATTTTTGCCGTACCGATTTGCATGCTATCGACCTTGGCGAACGCGAGCGATTCGGTCGTATTGCCGACGCCGCCGCCTTGTACCGAGCCGTGTCCGGCCGCGCCGATCTCGCTCGCGACCGCCGGATCGACGTAGTTCGCGCCGCCGGTATCGAGGATAAAGCGGTACGGTCCGCGTCCGTTGAGGAGCAGCGAAAGATACACGTGATTATCGACCAGATCGAACGGCACGCTGGTCTGCGTTCCGCCGCCGACGATTGAGAAATCGTGAACGTTCGACGCTGGCTTTTGCAGATGCGCGTCGAGATCCGGCGGGTTTGCTACAACGGCGGTAACGGCGACCGAGGTCGCGTTTCCATCGTTGGTTGCGGACTCAACCGAGTAGGGAATCTGTAACCCATTGACCGGACGGTAATCCGAGTAAGTGGAGGTCGACACCATCGGCCCGATCGATTGCACGGATCGCCACGGTAAGTGCGTCGTTCGATCCAACCACAGTTGAAATGGAACGAGCGAGTTGGGAGCGGTCACTTCGAGCACGTCGTACTGGTTTGCACCGGCCGTCTGAACGCCGGCCGAGCGAACCGTCGCGCCACCGTTATTCGCCGTCCATAATGCGTAGCTCGACATAAAATCGCCGCTGATCGTCGCCGATCTGCCGGCGTCCCCGCCATCCACCGACACGAGTCCGGAGCCGTCGAGGTTCCACACGTCGGTCCCATCGTAGCCATCGCCGCCCGTCACCGGTGGGGTGTTGTAGGACTCCGCCGAGAGCGGCCGTCCGATTGCTTGCCACGAAATATCGGTGCCCGTCAGCCCTCCGAAGCTGATCTTCGAAGTAACCTCGAGTCCCGACACGTTTTCGATCGCGGAACCGCCCAGCGCGGCACGTGAGGCGGCGAGCAGTGCCGCCGTTTGGTCGTCGGTGGGTGCGGCCTGTACGGCGGCGGGCCCTAGGCACATAAATAAGGCGGCCATACAAGCAGCAAAACGGTACACGTTCATCATCCGCTTCTATACGACGCCCAGAGCCCGCTTGTTTCGCCGGCGCCACTCAGCGGTTCGACAGGGAACGTCGATAGGATGATGCCTATTCTTGCCCTCCGCGAAAGGTCTGGGACCAGGCCCGCCGGGAGCGTTGGAAGAAAGCGCGGTTAGAGATTCGGCGTTCCCATCGCGGAACACCGGCACCCATGGTACCTTGAGGAACGGATGCGGCGATTACTCGCGATGTTTGGCTCGTTGAGCCTTCTGTACGCCTGCAGCGGCTCGGGCTATATTCCGTATGGCTCGCACTCGCTAGCCCCGTCGCAGATTCGCTCGCTCGTGTCGGGCGCATCGCAGGAGACCGGCGTGCCGCAAGGGCTCATCAACGCAGTCGTCATGGCCGAGTCGGCCGGCAATCCGTCCGCGATTAGTTCGGCGGGCGCGCAAGGGCTGATGCAACTGATGCCGGGCACCTCGTCCGGATGCGGTATTTCGGATGCCTTCGATCCGCAGCAAAACGTGCACTGCGGAACGAGTTACCTGCACTCGCTGTTGCGCCGTTATCACAATAACGTGACGCTGGCGGTCGCGGCGTACAACGCCGGACCAGGTGCGGTAGACCGGTACCACGGCGTTCCGCCGTATGCCGAAACGCGTGCGTACGTTACGCGCGTGATCTCGGCATACCGCAGCTACTAACGAGGCGCCGCCTCCGATGGCGACCCTAACCCGACCTCAGCCGATGCCGCGAGTTCGTGCGGCATGGCCGCGCCTGCGTCTACTCGACAGCTACTTGCTGCGCGAGATGGTCGGGCCGTTCTTGTTTGCGTTCGGCGCGTTCTTGTTGTTCTGGGCGCTCAACATTTTCTTCTTGGCGGCCGACTACATCATCAATCAGCACGCACCGTTCTTCTTGGTGCTGCGGTTCGTGGTGTTCCGCATCCCGCAAGCGATTCCGATGGCGTTCCCGTTCGCGTGTTTGTTCGCAGCGTTGCTGGCGATGGGCCGAGTGATGGGCGACAACGAAGTGACCGCTCTGCGCACCGCGGGCATCTCGGTCATGCGAATCGCAGTCGCGCCGCTCGCCTTCGGCTTCTTCATGTTCCTGGTCTGCTATGCAACGAACGAGTGGGTCGAACCGCCGTCGGTCGAGCTATCGACGCGGACGTTCTACCAGATCATCTACCATACGGCGTCGCTTCCGGTCGAACCGCAGTTCTTCCGCAAAGATCAGGACACCGGCAACGTCTTCTATGTGAGTCAAGTGGCGCCGGACAACCATACGATGATCGGCGTGCAGATTTTCAAGCCGGCCAAGTACGGTCCGTGGAACGAAACGCTGCAAGCGCGCACAGCGTCGGTCAATGGAAGTACGCTAGTCTTGCATGACGTGATCGATACGCGCTTTAACAACGACGGCTACATGACGAGCCAGCAAAAGGTCAAGAACGTTTCGATCGGCTTACCGCTGGGCGAAACGGCGTCGCAATTCGTCAGCAACGTCAACAACGACCCGTGGACGATGAGCAGCAAGTCGCTGAAAACGCAGGTCAACGCGCTGCAATCGCAGGGCATCGGTGGAACCGCCCTCGGAACGCTGCAAGTGAATCTCGCGAACAAGCTGGCCTGGCCGTTCGCATGTTTCATCGGCGTCGTCCTCGCCGTACCCGTCGCGCTACGATTCGGCAAGCGCGGCCGTACGCTCGGCATCGCGTTGGCGATCATCCTCTTCTTCGTCTACTACCTCATGACGTCGGCGGCCGCCGCGTTCGGGCGCAACGGCGCGATCAATCCGTTTATTGCGGCCTGGGTTCCCAACGTCATCATGGGCGTTACCGGCACGGTACTACTGTGGATGGAAGAACGCTAACGCCATGCGTTCGAGGTGGTTAAACCATCGCGGCATCACCGCGATCGCGGCCTTCGTCATATTTCTGACCGGCTCGGTGCCGGCGGGCGCCGAGGTTTCGGGTATGGACCAAGTCCAGACCGGCCCGCAGGCATTGCCCGGAGCGCAGACTGCTGCCCCCGATCCGACGGCGGCTACGGCGTTGATGCTGTTCAGCAAACAGACCTGCGCGCAAAAGAACGCGGCGTCAGCAGATCAAATCGTACAAGCCGCGCAGGCCGACCAGGCTGCGCAGACCCCCCCGCCTGCGCAGGTCGAACAGGTCGCACAAACCGGCCAGCCGGATCGAGACGATCAGGCCACGGATGCTCCGCTGCCCCCTCCGTCGGTACGGTTCGCGCAGGCGACGACGCAGCCGTCCGCCTCTCCTGAAGACCAGGAAACCGAGGCGCCGGGCGTTCCGGGACCGGCTACTCCGGGCCCGGTCAACACGCCCGGGCTTCCGAACGTTCAGCCCGGCGTAGGAAACGGAACGTATCAATTGCGTGCCACGGCCAAGCCCTCGCCTGGGGTGTCGCCGCCGCCGGTTCCCACGCCTACGCCCAATCCCTCGCCCTCAGCGGGAGCGATTTTTCTGGAGCGCGGCGGAAATACGCCGCCGCCCATCACGCCCGCCGGCCGCGCGACCCCGACGCCCAGCCCCGAACCCAGCGGCGTGCCGACACTTGCACCGAACTATGTGGCGGTCATCGCCGACCGCGTGACGGGCGGCGCAGGCAAAGGCCAACCGGGCGACGCCGACGGCAACGTTCACATCTTTTATCGCGACGAAGAAATCGTCGGCGACCACGCGCATTTCGACGGCGTGCGAACGGTGACGATCACCGGCCATCCGTTCTTGATCAACCACACGCACGACTCGGTGCTCAAAGCCGACGAAATTAAATTCGACACGCTCGCCGAAACCGCGCAATTGCTGAAGGGCAACGGCGAAACGGCCGAAGGCGTCGAGATCGGCTTCGTCCATTTTCAAGCCGACGATCTGCACACCAATACCGACGGCACCGCAGACGGCGCCAATCCGTACGTAACGACCTGTGAGAACCCGCGCGCCGGCTACCACATTACCGGAAAAACCATCGAGGTCGTTCCCGGCGACGCAATCATCATCACGAAAGCCATCCTGTGGCTGGGCGCCGCGGCGGTGTTCTATTTGCCGCGGTTAGTGATTCCGCTTCGCACCGTTACCGATCAGCGTGCGCGGCCGCACTTCTTTCCGGAAGTGGGTTACAACTCGTACGAAGGCGCCTGGATCAAGATGCAGCTGCCGTTCGGAAAAGATCAGTATTACTACGGCTACTACATCGTCAACTATTACACGAAAATGGGTCTCGGACTGGGATACGTCGGCTTCTATGCC
>JBDTKL010000093.1:0-3214 GCA_039935355.1 Candidatus Tumulicola sp. | reverse complement strand
CAACCTCGTGCGCTCCCCGCGCCGCGCCCGCGCGTTTCCAATCCGCGCGTCGCGCGTGCTGCCACCGAACGTCGCACCGTACGCAAATCTCGCGCACGCTACACCGACGTATGGCGGGCCGCACGGGTGATCGGCGTACTGCTGATCGCATTTATGTCGTACGTCGTGCTGATGTCGAGTTTGACCGGTCTTTCGTATGCGGTCGCGTCGGCCGAACGGCAACGCGAGGCGGTGCAAATGGAATCGATGCGTTTAGACGACAAAATCAACGCGCTGCAATCCGACGAACGGCTATCGATTATTGCCGCGCGCCTCGGCATGCGCGATCCCGAACGGTTCGCGGTGGTCCGCGTTCCGCAACAACATCCGGAGAACGATCGTTCGCACGTCGCCGTGCTCTCGTCGTTGGCCGGGATGTTTCTCCCGGCAATAGAGCACCACCGGTAGTCGTCTAGCGTGCATCAGCGCACGTTCGCCCGCGTTTCGCCGGTTCGCGCGCGATGGCTTTTCTATATTTGGATGATCGTCGCGGCGTATTTGGCGTGGCGTCTCTACGACGTACAGGTGATTCACGGCGCACAATACGGCCGCGAGGCCTTAGCGCAGCGCTCCGATACCGTCGAAGTCTTCGCGCGCCGGGGGAGTATCATCGATCGCAACGGCAGCGTGCTGGTGCAATCGATGCCGTCCGAAAGCGTCTACGCCGTTCCGCGCGATATCGCCGATCCCGATGTGGCTGCCACCAAACTGCAGTCGGTGGTCGGCAAGCTGACGCCGCAAACGATCGCGCAGCTGCACGATCGCACTTCGTGGTTTGTTTGGATCGCTCGAAAGGTGCCGCACGACGAAGCCGAGCGCGTGCGCGCGTTGGGGCTTTCTGGCGTCACCCTTAAAGAAGAGGAAACGGGACTCCGTATCGACTCGGTAGGAACGTTGGCGTCGACCGTCGTCGGATTCGTGGGCACCGACGAAAACGGGCTCGACGGATTAGAGTATTCTCAGGACGCGTTGCTGCGCGGCCGTTCGGGCAGCGTGATGCTCGAAGCCGATGAGTTCGGGCATCCCATTCCGTTCGGACAAGAGCGTGTAGTCAAAGTGGCCGATCCCGGATCGACGGTGCAACTCACCATCGACTCGTATCTGCAGTTCGTCGCCGAGCGTGCGCTTTTCAAACAGGTTTCTGCGTTTCACGCACTCGACGGCACGGCCATCGTCATGGATCCCTACACCGGCGAAGTGCTAGCGCTCGCGAATGCGCCGGATTTCGATCCGAACAAGTTTTGGAAGTATAGCGACGACCAGCGGCGCGACCGCGCCGTAATGGACGCCTACGAACCGGGCTCGACCTTTAAGCTCGTCACCGCGGCGGCCGCGCTGGACTCGCGGAAAGTAAATCTCGGCACGCTCTTCCCCGCGCGCGACGCGATCGAGGTCGGCGGCCGCACGATTCACAACGCCGAGGACGGCATGGCGATCGCCGGCGGCAGCGAAACGCTCGGACAGATCATCCAGTACTCGCACAACGTCGGCGCGGCTGAAGTTGGCCTCTCCATCGGCGGCCGGACGTTCTACAACATGGAGCGACGCGCGGGTTTTGGGGATCAGTCCGGTATCGGCTTGCCGGGCGAAAATCCCGGCATCGTCCCGCCCCCTAGCGTTTGGAGTGCCTCGTCGCTCGCGACGATGTCGTTCGGACAGGGCGTCTCGGTGACACCCTTGGCGATGGCCCGTTTCTATTGCGCTATCGCGAACGGCGGTTTGCTGATGCAGCCGCAAATCGTGCACGCGGTATACGACGAACAAGGCAATCTCGAACGTACCATACGTCCGCACGTGGTGCGTCGCGTCTTTTCGCAGCGCACCGCGAGCGAGTTACGCAGATTTTTACGTCAAGTCGTGCTGCACGGGACGGGCGATCCAAGCGCGCAAATTGAGGGCTACACCACGGCCGGAAAAACCGGTACCGCGCAAATGGTCGTCGACGGCGAATATCGCGGCGGCTATTATGCCGCGTCGTTTATCGGCATGGTGCCCTACGAGCACCCCCGCTACATCGTCTACGTGAAGGTCGAACGGCCGATCGGGTCTTACTATGGATCGCTCGTCGCGGCGCCGGCGTTTGCGGCCATTTCCAGGGCGGCGATGCTGCACGCCGGAATCGTTCCGACGGCATCGCCACATGGCTAACCGAACCGTCTCGCTCCGCGATCTGGCCAACTCCCTCCCCATACCCGGGCGCATCGAGGGCGATCCCCGTACTCCCATCACCGGCATCGCCACCGACTCGCGACGGGTCGAACCGGGTGCGTTGTTCGTCGCGCTGCGTGGCGAGCGCAACGACGGCCGGGCGTTCGTGGAACGCGCGATCGCCGCGGGCGCCGTCGCGATCCTAGCCGACGCCCCGGTTGTGGTGCCGTCCGGCATCGCAAGCGTATCCGTGAACGACGCGCGCGCCGCGTTGTCAGCCTTCGCCGACACATTCTATGGACGGCCGTCGCACGCGCTCGACGTGGTCGGCGTTACCGGAACGAACGGCAAAACGACGACCGCGCATATGATCGCTGCGATTTGCAACTCGTCGGGGCGTCCGTGCGGGACCATCGGAACCCTCGGAGCATTCTTCGGCACCCGCGCGTGGCCACTGGAGCACACGACGCCGCTTCCGAACGAGTTGCATGCGGTACTCGCTGGAATGCGCGACGACGGCGCGAGCGCGGTTGCGATGGAAGTCAGTTCGCACGCGTTGGCGCTCGAGCGGGTCGACGACGTGCGCTTTCGAATGGCCGTCCTCACCAACGTGACGCGCGACCATCTCGATTTTCACCAAACGTTCGATGCCTACGCCGCCGCCAAGCGACAGCTTTTCGATATGGCTCCGGTGGTCGCGTTCAACCTCGACGACGAACTGGGCGCGCGTTGGACCGGCGAACTGCAATCGTCCGGCGCGAAAGTTGTCACGTACGGTACGAACGATCGAGCGTCGGTGCGCGCCGTCGACGTCGCCGTTCGAGACGATCGGACGAATTTCGAACTCGATGGGACGGCGTTCGAACTGCACGTGAGCGGTCGTTTCAACGTGCTGAACGCGCTGGCCGCGGTGACGGTGGCACGCGAGTTCGGAATCGACGACGCGCGCAGCGCCGCCGCGCTCGCGGACGCGCAAGGCGTGCGCGGACGGATGGAACGGATCGCGGGCGACGGGGTCGTCGCCGTC
>JBDTKL010000092.1:0-2795 GCA_039935355.1 Candidatus Tumulicola sp. | reverse complement strand
GACGGCGCTCGAGGGTATGGCAACGGGTCCGCAGCTCAAGGCGAACGTGTTGGCGACCACGCAAAACATCGCGACCACGACGGCCAACCTGGCAGCGCTTACGAAAGATTTACACAACGTCACCGGCGATCCGAAGACGCAAGCGCAGTTACGCGACACCGTCGCAAATCTCGACGCGACGATGCAGCGAGCCAACTCTTTGCTAGGCGAACTGGGCGGCCAGAGTAGCGTTCCGGGCGTTGACCCCAACGCTACGCCGTATCCGCCGACCGTTCCGGGAGCGTCGCCCTATCCGGTAACGCCGAGCGGTGCAGCACCCGCCCCGGCGCCGGCGCCGACGTCGGCCGCACACGCCAAAATCGCCAACGAGCTTTCCATCTTATCGCACAGCCTAATCGCACTCCAGCTGCGCTTGAGTGGGCTGTCGGTGCAGCAGAACCCCGGTTTGAATCCCGTGATGACCAAGAGCCAGGGACCGCTCGGCGACATCAATGCGATCATCTTGCCGCACGCCTCGACCAGTTTGATGGTCGGCGCAAACTCGATCGGCAACAACACGACGTGGAACGCGGTGCTGCTCAAGGGCAACAGTTCGAATTTCACCTTCGGCGGCGGCGTGCTGTATTCGCAAATCGGGGTGATGGGCCGCGCCAACGTGATCAAGGGCTTTGGCCTCGAGACGCGCGTGTACGATCTTACGTACCCGATGATCGATCTCTACGGCAACATACACGTGCTGAAGAATGGCGAACTGTTCTTCGGCCAACGCGATATGACGCACGCCAGCCGGCGCAATACGGCCGGCTTTCAATACACGTTCTAGCCAATGGATCGCGTCCGTCCTCGAGTCGGAATCATCGGCGCGGGCGCGATGGGCACCCTGTTCGGCTATCACTTGGCCGCTTCGTGCGACGTCACGATGCTCGATCAAAGTGCGGCGGTCAGCCGGGCGATCGAGCGCGACGGTTTACAGATCGACGACCAACCACCAAGGACGGTGGCGGTGGCAGCCGAGGCGCGCGAGCTGTTCGGTTCGAGCGTCCTATTCTTATTCGTTAAGGCCGTCGATACGCTGCGCGCGTTGCGCCCGTTTGCCGGCGAACTCGATCCGGCATCGCCGGTCGTGTCGTTGCAGAACGGCATTGGCAACGAAACCGCGATCAAAACCGCTCTCGGCGGATCCGTGCCTGTAATCCTCGGGATCACCACTGAATCTTCGTTAACGATCGCCCCCGGGCGCGTACACGCGTCGCACGGCGGCAACTCGATTTTAGGTTCGAATGCGACGTCGCAAGCCACGCTTCGTTCGGTGGCCGATTTGCTGACGAACAGCGGATTGCAGGCGTCGGTCGTCTACGACATTCGCCCGCATCTGTGGGGCAAGCTGGTCGCAAACTCTGCGATCAACGCGTTATCGGCGTTGCTCGATTGCGAATCCGGAGCCATACCGCGCGACCAAAATGCCGCCCAAATAGCGCACGCGTTAGCGACCGAAGCTGCTGCCGTCGCCGCCGCAAATAAGATCGGACTGCCGTTCTCGAATGCTTGGGACTACGTAAAAGAAGTGATCGCGTTGGGCGCCGACGCCAAGAGTTCGATGGCGTTCGATTTAGAATCGGGGCATCCGAGCGAGATCGATCACATCAATGGAGCGGTCGTCGCGTACGGGCGCCGCAGCAACACGCCCACGCCGGTGAACGAGACGATCGTGCGCTTGATCAAAGCGCGCGAAGCGGTTCTTTCTCGGGCACGTTTGTAACCGTCGGGCTACGCTTGCGGGTGGAGTTTTAACAGACGGATCGCACCGGCCTGCGTTTCGATATCGATCGAACGCGTGCCGCCGCCGTTCACGTCTCCATCGATCGTTTCCGAACGCCCTTGCGACGTACCGCGAAGATCGAAGTCGGTAAACAGCATGCCGTTGTCTGTATGCAGGCGTACGTGGAACTTGGCGTTTTCGTTAACCCATACTTCGGCGTCGCCATGACCGATCGCGTAGTGCAACGTTCCCGGCCAATCGATCGAGCCCATCGTCGATGAAAGATTTCCATCGCCGACCGATGCTTGTGCGTACGACCGCACCATGATTTGCACGTCGCCCTTGTCGGCGCGCACGCGAACGCTGCCGGTGATATTGGTAACGTGCACGTCGCCGTTCTTCGAGTCGATATCGAGCGTCACGCCATCGGGCACGCGCACCAACAAGGATCCGATCGGCTGCGACACGCCGACGGTCAAGCCATCGCGTCCGGCGCGAAGCTTGGGTGGGGCCGTTTGGGTCTTCCCCTTTTCCGCCGTGGCGCTGATCGTAAAGCGACTGCGTGGTTGCCCCGCGGCGGGCGCGAAGGCGCTAATTGTCCCGCTCACGGAGCGGATCGACATCGTGGCGCCCGGATTAAGCAAGCCGACGGTCGTTACATATGGTGCCTGATCGGAACATCCCACGATCGCCAGCACGAGAAGAAGAAGCGGCGTCGAACGCACTCTGAAAGGAGACTTCATCGTTATGCATCGTTCGGCTCGCACGTCCATTTTCGCTCTCGCGGCGCTCGTCGTGAGTGCCTGTTCCGGAGGGCACACCGGCTCGAGCCTACCGATTACTTCGGGGGGCGGCGCAGCGATGGTCCGTCATGCTGCCGTCTGGATTCCGGCCGCGCAATCGACGTTTGCGATTCAATATGATGGAAAGCTCGACTTGAGCGTCGACGCCGACACGTACGATCTTGATGGATTCGATACCAAGGCAGACACCGTGAGCCAACTGCATCAGAACAACCGTCACGTCGTGTGTTACA
>JBDTKL010000091.1:0-3394 GCA_039935355.1 Candidatus Tumulicola sp. | reverse complement strand
CATGCAGCGCATGATGCATCGGAATAGGAATATCGACATTGCGACGAAAGAGCGGACCCAACGCGAATGCTGCCGTTGCAAGAAGAATAATCGTTGCGACAATTGTACGCTTCTTCATGCCGCTACTTTGTTCTTGCGAAGGCGAGCGAGGCGAATGCCCTCGAGGACGCAGATTGCAAAGCCGATCAAGAACACGATTGCGCCCGCCGTCGCCACACTTGCCCAGAAGGGACCCGGGGCTGGTTCGACAGCATAGCGTCGCGGAACACCGGCCGCTCCCGCGCTATAGAATGGAAGCAGAAACAGAGCGCCGCCACCAAACATGCCGAGACCGATGAGCCAACGCGTGAAGACGCCAGACACCGCGTCCGCGCGCTGTTCGAGATTGACGAATACCCACCCGAGCGTAAAGAGCAACACGCCCTCGAGCAAATACGTGTGGAAGTGTCCCGGCACCCAAAGTGTATTGTGCAGATCGACGTTGGCGGGAATCGTAGCGTCGAGCACGGCGCCGATGCCGCCGACGACCCAGCCGATCATCCCGCTATAGAGAAACATCGACCCGAGCGACCAGCGCATCCCCGATCGGTGCGCGAGCATCACACCGCCGTACACCGTCACGACCACGACCGGGATCGCAGCGAGATACGATGCGATCTCGCCAACGAACTGCATCCATTGCATCTGAACAAAATCCATATACAGATGATGGAAATAAGCGATGATGACGAACACGAGCGTCGCCCACCAGGCAACCGCCAGCTGTGGTGAGGTGTGATACTCGCGTTTCGTGCACAGCGGTAGGCCGACGTATACGCCGGCGACCGCCATGTACATCGTGAGATTCGCGATGGAATGGCCGAACAGATACGTGAGGTTCTTCGCCCACAGCGGATCGATCCCGACCGTCGGGTCGATCCAGTGCACGAGCAACGCCGTGCCGATCAGGAGGCCTACCGTTCCGGTAACGAATCCGTCGAATGCCGTGATCGCCGCCGCAAACATTGCGGGCGGTGGCGGCTTGCCGCCGGAATCCGTAAACGCGCGGTTGCGAAACACATAATCGATTGCCAGCATGCCGCGAACGCCGCCGTATTTTGCCAGCAATGCGCCGAGGATCTGCGCGCACCACAGCATGAATCCAAGCATCACGAGCGCGTTGCCGACGAGCCACATGCCGGTCGCCCAACTCGGCCAATACGTGCCGACGAACGGCAACGGATAGAGCATCGTCCACAACGATCCATATCGTCCGGGAAAGACGCTCACGATGACGCTGATTACGCCGGCGACGAAAAACCCGTAGGCGAGAAACGCGACCCGTTCGTCAAGATCCATTTCCCGGCGCACCAGATACCACAGCGTTCCCAGGCCCGAGATCGCCATCGCGACAATCATGCCGATGCCATGAAGGCTTAAGATCGAATAGAACGCTCCCGGGTCGACCCGAATCCAACCGGCCTGCGCAGCGCGTAGCAGAATACCGGCCAGCAACATGAGCGAGAAGATCGCTAATCCCGTGCCGATGTAGGTCCACATCACGCGCATCCCAGCACGGCCATTCATGGTGTCCTCGCTCACCGAACCTCAAAGCCTCCTTGCATGGCGGCGTGCGCGATGCCGCAGTACTCCAGGCACCGGATCATGTAATGTCCGGCCACCCTAAACGTTATCGGCAGATGATTCACGTAGCCTGGCATCGCTTGCACTTGACCGACGATCGCGCCGTTTGGCCCGTAGATACCGAACCCATGATTGACGTCCTTGGAAGTGACGTCGAAGATCACCGGCACATTGAGCGGTATGACGGGCGGAACGACGAAGCGGTACTGTTCCGCCGCTACGATAAAATGTTTAGCGTTCGCTGATGCGCTGGCCTGAGGATACGGGAAATACGGTACCGATATCGCAAACGTGGCCACAGCGACTGCGAGAACGAGCCAGAACCAGTAGCGCCGCAATGCATAGCCACGGGACGTGACGACCTCCTGCGTCAGAGGCTCGCGCGATCGATAGTTGGCGAGAAAGAGCATAGCGATAATGGCAAGGGCCGCCACCACGATAAAAATTTCAAAAATTAGGTTCCCGTTACCCATAACTCAGGCCCTCCACGGTTCGCATGTGCTTGGCGCGTCGTATGGCAATTCCCGCGTTGGTGCCGAACGCAGCGGCAGCGAGCAGCCCAATGCTGCCGCTCGCCAAGAAGCACCACGACGGCTGTATCGCGACGCCGAATACCAACAGTACGACGGCCGCCTGCGCACACACGACCGTCGCCCAACTCATGGGCGCGTTGAGGAGTTGCCACGGTCGCGTCTCATCGTCGTCGCCCGCGAACGTCGTTGCGATCACGCGAATCCCGATGTGATGCAGATGCGCATTGATCATCTGTCCGAGCCAGCCGGAGAGCGCCGCGACAACCGCAACGTTGTAGGCGCCAGTCGCCGCGGCCGACGCCGCGAACAATAGCCACAGCAGCGACGCGACGACAAACGCTTGCGCGGGCCGGTTCGGCGTCTTCGCGCGATGCACCCGATCGAATCCGTCGGTCGCATAGAGCGTCGCCGCGATGAGGCCGATGAGAAACGCTGTTCGCGTCAGGACGGGCATGCCGATTCCGAGGGCAACGGGTATGGATATCGCGCAGAACAGCATCGCCGTGTTCGAGACGATGTGCATTACCGGCCAGCGCGATTCGCTTCCGAGGATCGGCCGAAACGTTCTCGCCGAAACGCCCATCGTTAGGAGCGTCAACCAGCCTACGAGTGCGACTGCCGCATGCGCGGGCGCAAGTTGCAGCAGGCCCGCATCGCCTGCCTGATAGCCGTAGGCCAACAACGCGCCGAGCAACGCTGCCACCGCCAGAAACGCGAGCACGACCAGGAATGCGCGTGCGATCGCGCCTTCCGTCGCGGAGGGCGCGCGCTGCACGAGGGTCGCGACGGCGGCGGTCGCATAGGCGAGAATCAAGAGCGCGGAGGCAACGCCGAAGATCGCGACGCCGAGTCCGAATCCTCGCGCAAATGAAAGAACGAATCCGGTCGCCACGAGCGGCAACAGGCCGCCGCTCCATCGAGCGAGCTTCTTCCCGCGCCACGGTAGGTCGGTAAACCCGGGCACGACGTGAACGAGTACGGAGAGTGCAATTGTCGTGAACGAACCTAGCGCGACTGCGTGGATCCAAGCAAGCTCGATTCCAAACGACGGCGTTACGCCATACGCGATTACGAGCGTCCACGATAGCGCGCCGAAAAGCGCCCCAAACGCCAGCGGAACCGGCGGAATCCAGCCTCTCATCACCGCACGCCTTTCGCCGGATGCGACGGCGGACGCGTGCGCAACCACGCCAGCGTCACAAACAAGAGGATCGCACATACTTGCACGACCGCCGACC
>JBDTKL010000090.1:0-3387 GCA_039935355.1 Candidatus Tumulicola sp. | reverse complement strand
CAGCGCCGTAGCGCTGTATGCACGCTACGATAGCGTGTACGATCCGTTCAACCTACGCGTTAATCAAGGCACGCTGTCGCTCGTTTTGCGGCCCGCCAGCCACTACCGGTTTACCCTCGAAGGCACTAAGTCGCAAGGCAACTATCAGCTCGGCACCGGGTTGATGTTTGCCTATTAAGAGATCGTCGATATGTTAAAGCGTTGGTTGGGTTGTTCGATCGCACTTGCGATCCTCGCCGGGTGTGGCGGCGGTGGCGGCGCCGGAGGAGGCGTGGTTCCGCAAACCACTTCGACCTCGGCCCCGACATCGTCCGGACCGTTGCCCGAACCGCCGCAAGTGTTTGCGAAACACGGCGTCGCAACGGTATCGCTGACGGCACAAATCGACGCGGCGACCGGCTTTCCGGAGTTCGTTTGGAAGGGCCAAAAAGGCATCATGCCGACGATCCGCGTGAAGCCCGGCGAGACGATCGTGGTCGACGTTGCGAACGAACTGCCGGCGTCCGGCGGCCGCGCCAGCGACATGAACCTGCATTTTCACGGTTTAACAGTATCTCCGAAGGCGCCGGCCGACGACGTGATCACGATGTTGGCGATGCCGGGCGGAACGCTGCATTACGTCGTTCCGGTCCCGAGCAATCAAGAGCCGGGATTGTACTGGTATCATCCGCACGTCTTCCCGCAAACCGACTACCAAGTTGGCCAGGCAGGTATGTCGGGTGCGATTGTGATCGATGGTTTGCAAGATCATTTGCCGGGTTTGGCATCGATGAAAGAGCGGCTGATCATCGTTCGCGACACCGACCTCAGCGTCGCGCAGCAGAATCTGCGCGTTCGTCACAACGAGGAAGACAGCAACGGTAATCCGTGCGGGCCCGATCCCGGATTGCAACCGTCGCTCAACGGCGCGGTGCGTCCGACGATCGCTATCCAGCCCGGCGAACGTCAATTTTTCCGCGTCATCAACGCGACCGGACATAAGAATCTCAAGCTCGCGGTCGACGGCGGAACGCTCGACGTGGTCGCGATCGACGGCTACGCGCTGGACGTTAATCCAGGAACTCCGCCCACCGAAACGATGCCCAGCCTCGTCGTTCCGCCGGCTGCGCGGGCCGAGTTCGTCGTTACCGGCTCTGCGAGCGGAACGTCGGAGTTTCGCACGCTGTGCTACAACTCCGGAGCGACGGGCGACCCGGACCCGATGAACGTGCTCGCCGATCTGCGAGCCAAGGGATCCGGTCAATCGGCGGTGCGCTTCGCTCGCTCGACCGGACCGCTACGCGTCGGTGCGCCGTTGCCGCACAACGCATTCTCCGGTCCGACGCCGTCGTACTCGCAAGAACGAACGGTCGTGTTGAGTGAAGATAACAACGGCATGTACATTAACGGTAAGCATTTCGGTATGGGCGATCCGCCGATGTACACCGTACATATCGGGACGGTCGAGAAATGGAGCGTCGTCAACGTCACCGAGGAAGTGCACGACTTCCACATCCATCAGGTGCATTTCTTGGTGGTGCAGATCAATGGAGCTACGGTACAGCATCCGATTTGGCAAGATAGCGCGGTCGTGCCGCATCGCATTCCCGGCGTTAACGGTACGTGGAAACCCGGCTATCTCACGATGCTGGTCGATTTCCGCGATCCGATCATCGTCGGTGAGTTTATGTTCCATTGCCACATCCTCGATCACGAGGACTCCGGCATGATGGCCAAGATCGCGGCGATCTAAGCCAACAACCATCCGTGGGGCCGTCGCGGACCCTTATTCCTTGCGAGCCCGCCTCGCTTTCGGCCCCTCGGTTCGCTCGCCGATTAGCGTCGATGCGACGCGGGCAACATACCAGTATGGCAAGCAAACATCGGTACACGGCCAAAGACCACCCGCAAGTCGAGCACATCGAAAAGAGCGAGGAAGCTCGCGGGCATTCGGCGACTGAAGCCGCAGCAATCGGCTACGCGACGGTCAACAAACAGAATCCCGACGCCCACCGTTACACCGCTAAAGAGAAACGCCAAGCGCAGCACATCGTCGATTCGGAAGAGAAAGCCGGCAAGTCCGAGACCGAGGCGAAAAGCATCGCCTATGCGACGGTTAACGCGCGCTCGAAGTAGCGCTGCGTTTCGGGCGCTCGAAGTACCAATCCAAGACGCGCACAGCGCGCAACGTATTCCATCGGCTGGCGCGGCCGGTTTCAGGTTCTAGCGGAAAGTCTAGCCGGTCGGCGTGGACGCGATTCATCGGCCAACGGCTATTTTGGTGCCGGCGCGCTTGCACGATTTCGATCGCCTCGCTTGCGCGCTCGTCGGGTTTGGCACCGGCGCTTCGAAGATAATCGAGCCCGCGCAGAATGTCGTAATGCCACGTCGTCGGATATGCGAAGCGCGTCCAGCGTCGGTCGACGATCTCTCCGTCGCGCAGCCGACGGAACATCCGCCGTTCGAGCAAGTATTCTTGGCCTTTGAACCGTGCGGTGGCGACCGTTTCGTTGCGACCCCAGCGGCGCTCGTATTCGTTCAATCCTTCGAGAACGCGAATCGTCGAGTTGAACGAAGAACGCACGCTGGGCGGCGCTTCGCAGTTCCAGCCGCCGTCGGCAAGCTGTTCGCTCAGTAATCGATCGACGATCGCATCGCAACGCTCCCCGAAATAGCTGCCGAAGGCGAGGATCGCGCCGTTGATGCACGCTTCGGTTTCGCCCTCGAAGTACGGCCGGTCGTCGAGCGCTTCCCAATGCAAGTTTTGCCGCACACGCGCGATCGCGTTTTGCGCTTGCGGGCTTTTCGGGTCGAGCCCCATTTCGCGCAAGAGCGTCAGCGCGTCCATCGAGATCATCCACCCGTCGTCGGGCTCGGCCCAGGCGCCGTTCGGCAGTTGCCGGTCGAGCAGCGCTTTGCCCCAGCCTTCGGTGGCGACGCGCGAGCGTTCGGCGGCTACGGCTTGGGCCGCCGCATCGGTTAAGTCGTGCACGGCGTGCCAGCGAATCGCCGGATCGCCGTCCATCAGCCAGCGAAGAATGCTCGCGTCGCTCACCGATCATCGCTACCGTCCCGGGCGCCATTGCCCCTGCGGCGAGGCCACGGATGTCGCGGGCGCGAATTGCGAGGTTATGTTCCGTGTCGTTCTCTCGCTGATTGTCGGCGTCGGCGTTGCGTATTTCAGCATCACCGCACTCTGCGGCTACGAGCTGGGGCGCCAGATCAGTAAAGCAAAAGCGAACCCGCTCGTTGCCATCGGCGCGCAGATGATCGGCCGCAACGAGACCGAAGCGTTCGCGATTCACAAGGCCAAGTTTCCGGCTTTCATCACGGAATCGCCGAGTTTTTGGTTGCTGCTCCGCCAGTCGGAGTAATCTAGACTTTTCTAACTCGCCAGATTTGCTCTGC
>JBDTKL010000089.1:0-2797 GCA_039935355.1 Candidatus Tumulicola sp. | reverse complement strand
GAGCCGGCCGTCCGACCGGTTTGGCGGTCGGCATTGAAGGGAGCCTCTTCGTGGCGGATGACGCCGCGGGCGTCATCTATCGCGTGCGACCCAGCAAGTAACTCCATCGGGCTACTTCGTGTGGGTGATATCCCGGACGTGCACAATCTTTTCTAACTAGGGTCAATCCAAGCGGCCTCCACGTACGTCTTAATAGCCAAAGCAGCACCACATTTGGGAGGCTCGGCTAGTGATTCGTGCGGCTCGGATGACGGCGTTGGCCGTGGTATGGTGGATGGCGTGCGCCGGAGGCGCGTTCGCGCATCCGCTGGGCAACTTCACCATCAACCATCTTGCGATCGTTCGCGTCGACGGCACGCAACTGCACGTCCATTACGTGCTCGACATCGCCGAAATTCCCAGCTTCCAGATCATGCACGGCGCCGGCGACTGGTCTCGCTCCACCCGCGCGACATGGTCGGCGTCCGAAGCGCAGCGCGTCGCGACGTCGCTCGCGGTTTCGGACGGCGCTTCGCCCGTTGTTTTACGTCTAGAGCGCTCGCAGGATAGCACACGTCCCGGGGCCGGCGGATTGCCGACGCTGTACTGGAGCGGCGATTATATCGCGACGCTCGCGCAACTGCCCGCGCACATCACGATCGCGGATTCGGTGTACGGCGATCGTCGAATCGGCTGGAAAGATATCGTTCTCGCCGGCGGTTCGGAACCGACCGACGGGTTGCGGCATTATCCGAGCGCGCTCATCGGCTCGCCGCGCCACAACGATCGTGCGAGCTTCGACCTGACGGCTTTGGGTGCGATCGCGCATCTGTCAGTTCAGGGCGACGCGCAACAGACCTGGAGCGTCGCATCCTTCGTGGCGCCGACCGCGCTTTCGGATCTGTTCGCCCGCGATCGCCAGACGCCGTTGCTCGTGCTGATTACCATTTTAGCAGCGTTCGGTTTGGGCGCGTTGCACGCGCTCGAGCCGGGACACGGCAAAGCGCTGCTCGCGTTCACGCTCGTCGGTGCACGAGCGACCTTTAAACAGGCAGCGATCTTGGCGGCGGCGCTGACGTTCGCGCACACCGTCGCGGTACTGCTCCTCGGCTTCGTGTTGTTTTTCGCTGCCGGCTTCGCCAGCGAAAGCCTGTTCACGTGGATCACGCTGATCTCGGGCCTCGCCGTTGCGCTGATCGGCGCCCGTGCGCTGGGCAACGCCTTGAAACGGGTGCAGGACCAGAGCCAACACGATCGCGCGCATCACTCGCACGCTCATCACGATCACGAGCACGGTCACGAGCATCCGCACGATCACGAGCATTCGCACGACCACGAGCACGGCCACTCGCATGCGATTCCAGGCAAAGCGCCCTTACATTTTCCGAGCGCGGTGGTCGCTGCAATGAGCGGCGGGATCGCGCCCTGTCCGGCCGCCATCGTCGTGCTGCTGACCGCGTTGCATTTGCATCGCGTCGGCTACGGCTTGCTGTTGATCGTCATCTTTAGCTTAGGATTGGCCGCCGTGTTGACCGGCCTCGGCATCGCCGTCGTCAACGGTGCTGCCTGGCTACAACGTCGCTCGGGATTCGCGACCGTCGCGCGGTTCGCACCGCTCCTCACGGCCACGGTTATCTCGGTCATCGGCGCGACGATGCTCGCGCAAGGACTCGCCGATCGCGGCGCGTCGGTCTCAACGGGCGTCATCGTGGCGCTCACCCTCGCGGCGATCGCCGCATACGCCCTCGTTCCCCGCTTCCGGCACGCAAGAGTTCATGCGGCGATGCCGGTTCCAACAAGGAGCTCACTATGAAGCTGATACGTCAGCTCGTCCCACTAGCAGCAATGTTGCTGCTCGCGTTCGCGATCTCGCTCTATGCGGGACGCGCGGTACGCGCTTCGGACCATCAGGACTCGCCGACCGTTGTCAGCAATCCGTTGGCCGACATCACCGACGTGTTCGCGTTTCCGGATCCGAAAGACGCAAGCAAAGTTGCGTTGGCGATGGACATCCGTCCGCTCATTCCGGGCGGTATGTACGGCAACATCGCACTGGATCCGAACGTTCTCTATCAGTTCAAGATCGCCAACGCGGGCGTTGCCAGCAACAAGTTCAACGAGAACTTGGTGATTCAGTTCCGGGCCAACTCGAGCGGCACCGGTCAAAAGATTACCGTGTACGGTCCGGCCGTCCCCAATGAAGTCGGAACGACCAACACGCTCGTCGCGAAGACCGGTCAGTTCGCGTTCAACAAAGTCTCGAACATCGACGGCGGCAAGATCAAAGTGTTCGCAGGCCCGCGTCGCGACCCGTTCTTCTTCGACTTAGCGCAGTTCTTCAAGATCATCCCCGATCGCGATTACGCGAATCAACCCAGCCCGCCGCCGCCCAGCGCGACGTCGTTCCGGTTCGCGAAAAAGTCGCAACCGATCGTACTCAACGGCGTTAGCTTCGGCACCGCCGGCTCCAACGGCTGCGTTATCGCGCAACCGAAGGACCTGCTCAAACCCTACGACCTGCTTTCGATCGTCATCGAAGTACCGAAAACGATGCTTGCGAGCGGAAGCCAACCCGGCGTGATCGGTCTGTGGGCGACCACGGCTACTCCCGACGGCAAAGCCCAATAGGAAGGACGAACATGACTAAACGTTACGCATTTGGGCTCGCCGCCGTGGCGCTCGCCGGAGCCGTTATCGGCGGCTGTACCTCAAACTCGGTCGGGTTTACTCCCGGCAACGGCGGCGGCGGAACCACGCCGCCTCCCGGAACCAGCTCGTATCAACAAATCGAGCTCCTGTCGCGACCGGCAGTGAAGGA
>JBDTKL010000088.1:0-2523 GCA_039935355.1 Candidatus Tumulicola sp. | reverse complement strand
CATTCCGCCTGTATATTGAACGCCCGGCGAAACACTCGACGGCGCAACGACCGACACGTCACCTCCGCCGCTGCACGCCGAGCACACGGCGACGACGACGCAGGCGCCGAGAGTTTTGATGAAGCCGAGCGTATTCATCGCAATACCCCTTATTCCGCGGTCGCTACCGTGCCGAGCGGCAAGTCGAAGTTTCCCTTGAACACCGCGATCGGCGATCCGCCGGCGGGGTAGTTCAACACTTCGCCATCGTCGAGGCCAGCATCGCCGCAATAGACGACGTCGCCGGCGATCCAGGTCTGCGCGCAATCGCTGACGCCCGTGAACGATATCGTGTCGTGTAGCTTCGCCTTCGTTCCCTTGATCGTGTAACGATACAGGTTGTTCGCCAGCTGATCGAAGACCGTCACGTACTTGCCGTCCCATTGCACCGAGCCGGGGAACTGAATCTTGTTGCTGAGCGCGATCAATTGGGGCGTTTTGCTGCCCTTCGGGATCTCGGCAAACTGGAACTTGAAGCTAGCGTTATAGCCGTCGAAGAACAGATTGCCCTTGTTGTCGTAACCATCGAAAAACTCTTGAATCAACGGCGTCTTGATGACGGAGCCCGAGCCTTTGGCTTTCTTAAAAATGACCATAGCGCCGCTATTCGTGCCGGCCAATATCCCGACGGCAAGATCGCCATCGGTATTCATGGCGCAGCTGGATGGGAAGCTCTTTGAGTCGACCGAAAGCGACTTTACCAACGTATCCGGAGCGGTATACTCGCTGATTTGATCGTACGCGGCGATGATCCACACGATCTTCTTACCATAGCCGTTGAGGACGTTCGTACACCCCTGGCCGCCGACGTCGGTTACCGTTGCGATCTGCTTGATACTCTTCGGATAGTTGAAGACGCTGGCGTAACTACCGTAATTGTTGATGATGTAATCGAAATTCTTCGTCTTCGACTTCGCAGTCGGGTCCAGAACGATCTCCGGGTAGTGCGCCGGCGCGTTGAGGTTCGGGCGCGCAGCCGTTACCGGCCGTCCGTTCACGAACGCGGTTCCACCTTTGTATTGGACGCTGGGCGCGGCGTTCGATGGCGCGACCGAACCGGCGCCCGCACCGCTGCACGCCGAGCATATCGCCAGTGCAACGAGAGCACTCGTGTATCTAACAAAACCAGTCATGTTCATGACGTAACTCCCTTGATCGTTGAAACGATCGTTGAGGAAACTTCTTTTATCCGGCGAGCGCCTCCGGCCTGGCCCGACTGGAGTGCAAAACAACTCGTGCGGTTGCTAACCTTGCTTATGTGTGCCCGGTAATAACGCGATCTACGAACTTCGGGATGAACACACGCATGATCAGCACGGCGATCGGGCCGCCGATCAAAATCGATCTGGCTTGGACGCCGGCGAGACCCGCAGCGCACAGGAAAAAAATAGTCGCCCCGACGGAGAGAAGCGAGGCGCGACTCACGCCCCAGCGCAAGTCTGCGAGGTTCAACGCCTTCCAGCGTGTGCGCAGCCCGATCCAAAGCATGGCGCCAAGCAGGCTATACACTACCCCATAACCCGCCATCCACATCCGCACCACGTTCGTCGGATTGCTATCCATAGCGATGAAGTGCAGCGCGATCTGTTGGACGTATACCATCAACACGAGGCTGCCGAGCAGCGTAAAGTTCAGAATCAGCGTTATCCGCGTTAGAACGAAGTACGTGCTGAAGATTCGATGGTGAAACCACCAAACGAACGAAATCAAAACGAACGAAACCGAAAATCCGGTTATCGCCGTGACGATGGCTCGCACGTCTGGCACATGTTGCGGCACGAGCAGATTGATGCCCATCTCCGCAATGCAGAAGCCGATGACGATGTCGGAAAAGGCCTCGAGCCGGTGGAGCGTCCGTTCGGCGTCCGCTCCGACCGTCGAGTCCTTGGGAATCATGCTGGAGCCGATTGCTCCCGGGCGCGCAGCTGGCGCAATACGTACTGTAAGATGCCGCCGTTACGGTAATACTCTGCTTCGTCGGGCGTGTCGATGCGCACGCGCGCTTGAAACGACACCGATTTGCCGCTTTGCGGATCGGTCGCTGTGACGGTGACCGTCGAACGGTGCTGCAAGTCGCCGGCGATACCCGTGATGTCGTACACTTCTTCGCCGGTGAGGGCGTAGGTGGTGCGGTCGGCGCCGCCGGTGTATTCGAGCGGCAGGATTCCCATGCCGATCAAATTGCTGCGGTGGATGCGCTCGAACGATTCGGCGATCACCGCGCGGATTCCGAGCAGATACGGACCCTTCGCCGCCCAGTCGCGCGACGAGCCCGAACCGTATTCGCGCCCGGCCAACACGATCAGCGGCGTGCCTTCGCTGCGATACAACTCGGCCGCGTCGAAGATCGACATCTTTTCGCCGGTGGGCAAATGACGGGTGACGCCCCCTTCGGTGCCGGGCGCCAACAGATTGCGCAGACGTACGTTGGCAAACGTTCCGCGCACCATCACCTCGTGATTACCGCGGCGCGCGCCGTAGGAG
>JBDTKL010000087.1:0-5510 GCA_039935355.1 Candidatus Tumulicola sp. | reverse complement strand
TTCGTCGATCCGGCGCGGCGCCGTTCGCGCGCCATCGCAACCGCGATCGGCATCGCTGCGGGTTTGGTGCTGGCGATCGCGCTTACCGAACCATTCCATCCCAGCAATCCGGTCGAAGCGTTGACGTGGCTGTTCGGACGGTATCAGTATGGCTCGAACGTCTACCCGTTCAACACGGTCAACGCGTTCAATCTGTGGGCGATTCGTGGGCCCTTCTGGCAGCAAGACACGACGCCGATCACCGTGTTCGGCGGCATCTCGCTCGGCCCCCAATACCTGTGGGGTTTGATATTGCTGGTTGCGGCACTTGGTCTCGTGCTGTGGCGCTACATCCAAGTGAAGACATCGCGCGCGCTGCTCGAGAGCTGTGCGATAGCGACGCTGGCATTTTTCGTGCTGTCGACGCGCATGCACGAACGCTACTCGTTCGACGGATTGCTGTTTACGATCGCCTGCATACCGTTCGCCGCTCGCTATATGTGGGGCGCGGTGGCTCTCACCGTGGTGCTGTTCGCCAACCTGCAATACTCGCTCCAATATCTCAACGTGATGCAGAATCACATCGCCGGCGCCGATGCACAAAATTTGTGGGGGCCCGGGACGACGGCCTTTGCACTGTTGGCCGTCGGCACGTTCTTTTGGCTCGGCTACCAATTTCTGGGCGGCGAAAACCCGAGCGTTGTCACTGCCGATATCGGAAAAACGCCGGTCGAACGCGACGCCGGCTTGGAGCCGATCGGGCGAACGCGGGCGCGCCGCTGGTTCGATCCCGGCGAGGGACTAAATGGGATGCGGGCGCCGATCGATTACATCGTGATGGGCGCACTCGGCCTCGGTAGTTTTGTCTTGTCGTTCGTCAACTATTGGTATCCGGCCGACAAAGTGTTCGACGAGATTTACTTCGCTCGCGCCGGCGAAGAGTATCTGCAAAACCTGCGCATCTACGAAAACACGCATCCGCCGCTGACGAAGCTACTGGTGACGCTGTCGATGATGCTGTTCGGCGGCATGCCGCACGGCCACGGAGTGGGTGGTTGGACGTTCTTGAACGGCCTGCTCGGCCATATGAGCAGCGGCGACAATTCGTATGGCTGGCGTTTTCTGGACGTGGTGTTCGGCGCGCTCGTCGTCATGCTGCTCTACATTTTTGCCAAACGCGTTACCGGTTCGACGGTGTTTGCCGGAATCGCGGCCCTGCTGCTGACCTGCGACGGCATGCACTTCGTGCAATCCCGCATCGCAACACCCGAAGGCTTCGTCATCTTTTTCGCAACGCTGGCAACCTACGCATTCTATCGTTTTTGGCTAGCCTCGCAAGTCAGCGAACGCCGCCACGTGGCGGTTCCGCAGTGGGCGTTCGCAGCCGCCGCCGGCGCGTCGTTCGTCGCCGGGCTCATCGTGGCGTTCCTCGGGCACGTCGTCCTTGCGTTCGACACGGCGTCGACCGTGCTGGTCACGCTCTACGTCGCGTGCGCTGCATATCTCGCAATTCGTTTCTTCGTTCTCGAGCGGAAATTCGGCGCGGGCCGCGAGCAGACGTTCGCGGACGGATCCTATGCGTTAATCCACAACGGCGAAACGGCGGTATACGCGCCCGACGGCGGGTCGATCGACGATCGCGGCAAGATCGTTCGCGGCGCGCGTTCGAGCAATCGCGGCGGCGTGCTGACCTACGACGACGACGAATTGCGCATCGAATATCGCCGCGACCCGAGCGTGCGCTACGCGACGCCGGCGGGTGCCGCGACCTACGCGAACGACGCGATTTCGGCGCAGACCGGAACCGAGTCGGGACGGGCGTCGACGTTATGGCTGGTGCTCTTTACCGTCGCGCTGGGCTGCCTGGTGAGCAGCAAGTGGTACGGCGTGATGGGTTTCGGCGTGAGTTTCCTGGTGTTGATCGCCGTCGCGATGCAGGGCCTGGTGTGGCAACGCCGGCCGCTGCTGTGGGGCAATCCGCGCGGCTTCCGTCTGGATGCGGCGTTGGTGACGATCGTGTTGATCTCGGCAACCGTGTACGCGCTGGTATGGATTCCCGATCTAGCGCGTCGATCGGCCGACCCCAACGAGGTGCACAACCTCAACGATGTCGTGTACCGGCAGTACTCGATGTTCGAGTATCACGATAAGCTCGTCGCGACCCATCCCTACTCGTCGCAATGGTGGGAATGGCCCCTAGATTACGTCCCGGTCGCATACTTTTATGAGGACAAGCGGCACGACCAACAAAATCCGAAAGGCTGTTGCATCGAAGAAATAACGTCGATGCCCAACCCGATGATTTTGTGGTTCGGGTTGATCTGCGTTCCATTCGTCGGCGTGCTCGCGTGGCGGGAACGCAACAAGGCCTATGCCTTGATCGTGCTGACCTACCTGCTGCAGTGGCTGCCCTGGATCAAGTCTCCGCGTATTACGTTCGCATACCATTTTTACGTCGATATTCCGCTCATCTGTCTGTGTAACGCGATCGTACTCCAGCGCATCTGGCAATGGGGTTTGAGACGGCCCGAAGAACACGATAAATGGCTAGGCGGTGCTGCCGTGGCGGCCTACGTGACGATCGTGGTCGGGGCGTTTATCTATTTTTATCCGATTCTTTCGGCGCACGGGATCGCGTGGAACCAGTGGAATCAGCGCATGTGGATCGGCAAGTGGATCATCGGGCCCGGCTAGCGAAGGCGAGGAGCGACGATGTCGGGACATTCCAAGTGGCATAATATCCGCCTGAAGAAGGGCAAGGTCGACGCGCAGCGCGGCGCCCTCTTCAGTAAGCTTAGCAAAGAGATCATCCTCGCCGCTCGCGGCGGGTCGCCCGACCCCGAGGCCAACTACCGCCTGAAAATGGCCGTCGAAAAAGCCCGCGAGTTCAATATGCCCCAAGACAACATCAAACGCGCGATCGTGCGCGGCTCGGGGCAGACCGGCGAACGCGAAATCGAGGAGCTGCGCTATGAGGGTTACGGGCCACACGGCGTGGCGGTCGTCGTCGATGCGGCAACCGACAATCGCAATCGCACGGCCGGCGAGCTGCGTTTTCTCTTTCAGAAACAAGGCGGAACGTTGGGCGAAACCGGCAGCGTCGGCTGGATGTTCGAAGCCGTCGGCGTTCTCGAAGTGCAGTCGGGTGGGAAATCGGAAGATGCATTTACCGACGCATGTTTGGTCGATGGCGTCCAGGATCTCGAGTACGATGCCGACGTGTCGACGGTGTATACCGATCCAACGATGTTAGCCGGCGTTCGCGACGCGTTGACGAACGGCGGTATGCGGATCGTCGACCTCTATTTAGGAGTTCGAGCCAAAACCAAAGTAGCGTTAGATGGAGAAGCGCTCGCGCAGGCATTAGCGTTTCTCGAAGCTCTCGACGATCACGAAGACATCCAGCGGCTGTTCAGCAATTTGGATGAGGCAAACGTGTCGTTGGAGGCACTAGCCTGAGCGAGCAGCGCGAGTCGACGCGCCGCTTTGGATCCCGAGACTGGATTTTCAGCGTGGTGCTGGCGATTTTCGTTGCGGTCGTGGTGTGGTTCGCGCGGCAGATTCACGATTTTTTGATTCCGCCATCGACGGCCGTCACGATCCCGTCGTTCGTCGGGCAAACGCTCACCGACGCCAACGCGGAAATCGGGCGGCTCAAACTCTCTTCGTCCGTAGTGGATCACACCACCAGCGATCGCTACCCGAAGGGCGTCGTCATCATGCAACGGCCGTCGGCCGGCGAACAGGCACGCGAAGGGCGCCAGATTTCGTTAGTGGTTAGCGACGGAATCGTCAATCGATTGATGCCGGATCTGCGCTATCAATCGTTGCGCGAAGTGCAGTTAGACCTGTCGCGCTCGCGCTTGAAAATCGGCAAGATCACGTACGCAAAAAGCGACATCGTGCCCGAAGCGCACGTGGTTTCGCAGAACCCGGTGCCGCTGACCGACGTCGACGAGGGCGATTCGGTCGATCTCGTCGTCAGCCGCGGAGGCCTTTCTGCGCTGCAAGTTCCCACGTTTACCGGCTTGACGATCGACGATGCGCGCGACCTCGCAACGCGTTCCGGTATCAAACTCGGACAAATCGTTTGGACGCCGTTGGGACCTTCCGGTCCGCCGCACGGCGCGGTCGTACGGCAAATTCCGGCTCCGAATTCCAAGATCGCGTCGTTCGAACCGGTCTCGTTGCAGGTCAGCGCGGGGCCGTTCGAATCGGGCTACGTGTTACGTCAAGTCCGATTGCTGGTGTCGGTGCCGACGGCCGGAAACGCCGGTTCGCAGCCGGTCGACGTGCGGCTAACCGTGACCGATGCGACCGGCAAATACGATTTGTTTCGCGCGTTCGCCCAGCCCGGCCAGAAACTTGACTTCAACGTTACTGCGGTTGGAACGTCGGTGGTGGACATGTACGTAAACGATCAACTCGTGGCAGAGCAACGGCTGGGAAGAGAGCCCGCAGTGGTCTACGGCAACAAGGCAGTGACGCCGAAGCCATCGGGATCGCCGCGCGCCGTGCCGGCGCGTTCGCCGTGAGCCGGGTCCGTATCGCGCCTTCGCTCTTGTCGGCGGATTTCTCGCGCATTGCCGAGCAAATCGCGTCGGTGGTCGGCGCCGGCGCGGAATTTCTGCATCTCGACGTGATGGATGGCCGGTTCGTTCCCAACATCACGTGGGGGCCGAAGATCGTCGGCGACCTGCGTAAACTCAGCACCGCGGTCTTCGACGCGCATTTGATGATCGTCGAACCGGAGCGGTACGTGGACGATTTTCGCGCGGCCGGCTGCGATCGCATCACGTTCCATTTGGAGGCGACCTGGCACGCGCAGCGTCTGCTGACGCATATCCGCTCGTTGGGGGCAAAGGCGGGCATTTCGCTCTGTCCGCAAACGCCGGTCGCGATGCTCGAAGACATCATCGACGACTGCGACACGGTGCTCATCATGAGCGTTAATCCAGGCTTTTCGGGGCAGTCGTTCATTCCGCGATCGCTGGAAAAAATTCACCAGGCACGCGAACTCGTCGATCGCCGCGGGTCGGCGGCGTTGATCGAAGTCGACGGCGGCGTCGGACGCTCGAACGTTCGCGCGGTCGCCGAAGCGGGAGCGGATGCGATCGTCATGGGATCGGCCGTGTTCGATACGCCCGATCCGGGCGCCGAACTGCGCTACCTCCGCTCGCTGTTGCCGTGACGGCGCTCGAACGCCCGGCGCAATTGCGCGCGGTGCGTGAGGACGACATCGTTGCCGCGATCGCGACGTTGCTCGGAGGCGGACGTATCCGCGCCGTTCGAATCGGCATCGGCGACGACGCGGCCGTTTGGCAGCCGTCGCGTTCGCATCGCAGCGTGATAACGACCGACATGCTGGTTGAGGGCGCGCATTTCGCGCAACATTTGATGTCGTTGAACGACGCCGGCTGGCGGTCGATGTCGGCCAACGTCAGCGACGTCGCTGCGATGGGTGCGCGTCCGGTTCTGGCGACGGTCGCTCTGGGCGTTCCGGAGACGGCCGGAGTGGACGATGTGCTGGA
>JBDTKL010000086.1:0-5606 GCA_039935355.1 Candidatus Tumulicola sp. | reverse complement strand
GTCACTACGGCGGTTAAGTTGCTCGTGCGCCGTTTCAAGCCGCGCAGCATCGTCGACAACCCGGTGCCGCCGCCGATGGCGACGATTTTGTAACCCTGTTGCAGGCGCATGCCGGTTAGCGCGGAGCGCACGCCGTCGCGTCCACGATTGCGCGCCACGCGCACGGTCGAGCGCAGCCACAGCCACACGCCCGAGAACGTCAATCCCAGCCCAACGATTGCGAGAATCCACGTTAAGTACGCCGGCGGAAAATAGTCGTCGACGATATCGTCGAGTAGCTCGTTGATGTGGATGCCGGTGCCTTCGGCGATCAGCCAGCGGACGATCGCGTCGACCAGCAACAGCACACCCAGCAGCGCGACGAACGCCCAGCGCTTGACGCCCAGTCCGGGCAGTAGCCATTGGAATAAGCCCATCACGCGCTTTTTCATGCGTGCGCCACGTCGCGAGCTTCGAACGAGAGCTCGACGCCCAACTCGCCGCCCAAGCGTTCCATCAGTTGCCGGGCCACGTAAATCGAGCGATGGCGGCCACCGGTGCAGCCGACGCCGACCGTGAGGTGCGACTTCTGCTCTTCCACATAGCATGGCAATAAAAAGCGCAACAGGTCGATGGTCTTTTCCAAAAACGGCTCGAGCGACGTATCGGCTGCGACGAACGCGGCCACCGCCGGATCGTCGCCGGTGAGCGGCGCCAGTTCGGTTACATAATTGGGATTGCGCAAAAACCGCACGTCGAACAACAAATCGAGATCCGTCGGCAGTCCGTATTTAAATCCGAACGCGACGATCGTCACGGCCAGCCGCATCGGATGCTCGCGCGAGAACGCGGCCGCGATGCGCGTCTTGAGCGCGGAGTGCGTCAACGAGCTGGTATCGATGATCACGTCGGAGCGCTCGCGC
This sequence comes from Candidatus Tumulicola sp., assembly GCA_039935355.1. GTDB lineage: Bacteria > Vulcanimicrobiota > Vulcanimicrobiia > Vulcanimicrobiales > Vulcanimicrobiaceae > Tumulicola. The sequence goes on along the minus strand of JBDTKL010000086.1, from coordinate 4,704 downwards.
AGCGGCGCCACCACCCGCCGGTCGGCAGCGATCGCTTCGGGCAGCGAGCCGGCCTGTGCCAACGGATGGCGACGGCGAGTCGCGCTAAAGCGGCGAACGAGGACGTCGTCGCGCGCGTCGAGATACAAAACGCGCGCGTTATGCGTTGATATAACGTGATCGATCGCGGCCAACGGATCGCCGAGGTTACGCCCGCCGCGCAGGTCAAGCGCGATCGCCACGTCGGTGACGCCGGCGGCGCCCAGCGCGTCGATGGCGGCGTCCAACACCGCGGGAGGCAAATGCTCGATGCCGTAAAAGCCCAAGTCTTCGAACGACTTCATCGCTTGACTCTGACCGGCGCCTGACGGCCCGGTGACAAAGACCACTCGGGGCTGACTCATATGAAACTATTTTCGCCCGCGCGAGCCAACGCCCTTATTTCGAAGCTCGCGCCCTTGGTCGAAGAGCTGCTGCATCGCCGCCGCGAGCTGGCGATCAAACTGCTCGAGTCCGATCCAGCGCTGCACCCGGCCTGGCGCCTCGACGCGCCCATCCGCCTGGCAGGCGTCCGGTCGCCGTTTCCGGCCCCCCGCTTCGGCGAGCTGAAATTAGAAATACACCGGCTGATCCATCGGATCGAATCGCTGGGGTGCGTCGTCAAAGACATCGACCTCGGATTGATCGACTTTCCGTCGTCGCGCGACGGCGAGCCGGTGTATCTATGCTGGAAAGCAGGCGAAGAGGTGGTGGCGTACTGGCACGGCGTCGATGAAGGGTTCGCCACGCGACGGCCGTTGGCGTAGGTACGCGTTCGAGGCCGTTTTAGCCGGCCGTGACGCCCTCGCCGGCTTCGAATGGAATGAAGTCCTCGGCCAGTCCCTGGAGACGCACTTCCCCGAATTCAGCGGTGTAGGCCCCGGCCTCGGCGCCGGTGATCTTTCCGACTTCAGGCACGCCCGCGAGCTGCGGGATCTTGCCCCGGATCTCGTCGGGGATGCGTACCTTGTCGCCGACGGACAGCGTGCCCTGATCGAACAGCGCGTTGAGGTTTTCGAGCAACATCGGGAGCGGAATTCCATAGTCTTCGCTCACCGCGCCGATGGTGTGGGTCTCGCTGATCGCGCAATTCGAGCATCCGCCCAGGTGGAACCGGGCGAAGACGCGCCGCGCCCCCGCGTGAACTTTGAAAGCTTGGTCGACGGTCATGTCGGGCGTGAAATGCAGTACGCTCATCGCAAACAGTATAACGGGTCTGGCCCCACGCTGGTTGCGACCGCGCGGGCACCGGCAAGAGAAAGTTATAGTCGGATATGCTAGACTAGTCACATGAGAAAGACCATGAATTTAGGAGACGCGAAGGCTCGATTCTCAGAAGTCATCGAGCGGGTTGTTGCCGGCCAAACGACCGTCATTCTGCGCAACGGCAAGCCGGTCGCGGAAATCCGCGCGCTCGGCGACGTGGACCCGAAGCAGACCGTCGCGCGCATCCGAGCGATCCGCGAACGCGTGGCTACATATCAGGCCGCACGTGGCGAGTTGAGAACGGCGCGTCCGAGACTACGCGCGCTCGCTCACGAGGGCCATCGCCGCTAACGTGTTCGTTTTAGATGCGTCGGTGGCGGCGAAATGGTTTCTGCCCGATGAGGGCTCTTCTAACGCGGACGCCATTCTAAAGCGCGTGGAAACGGAATCGGCGGTTGCTCCCAGCATCTTTTCTCTCGAAATCCAGAATCTGCTGTTGTCTGCGGAGCGCGCCGGACGCATCGCATCGGAGGCAGTCGAAGACGCTCTAGACCTACTTCGAGATTTACCGGTTCGATTGGTGACGAGCGGCGCTCGGTTCATGCCCGGCGCGGAGCTTGCGTTGGCACGTGAGTTTGATCTCACCGCTTACGACGCTGCATATCTCGCGTGTGCGGAAGACCTCGATCTCGAACTCGTAACCGCCGATGCGCTATTAGAACATGCCGCGCGAAGCTTTGGTCTTCGCACGGCTTTCATTCCCTGACGAAGTTGCGCGGGTTAGTGGGCTATGGCCGCTTCGGCAGGCCCGCAAAGCTCTTTCATCTCTGCAAGGGTTAACTCGATATCCGCGGAGGCGATGTTTTCGTCGAAGTGGGCGATCGAGGACGTGCCTGGAATCGGCAACATTTGCGGCGAGCGCGCTAGCAACCAGACTAACGCTACTTGGGTTGGCGTTGCATCGTGCGCTCTGGCGATGCGTTCGAGAGCATCGTGCCCGGGCGTTCCTTCGCCGGCCAACGGAAACCATGGCAAAAACGCGAGCTCCTGACGCTCGCACTCTTCGACCTCAACTTCGGCTTGCCGATCGGCCACGTTATAACGGTTTTGCAGCGACACGATTTTGGCGGTCTTCTGCGCTTCATGCAGTTCTTTGACCGTGACTTGCGACAAGCCGATGTGGCGAATCTTTCCGGCGCTTTGCAACTCAACCAGCGCGCCGAGGGACTCGGCGACCGGAACCTCCGGATCGATGCGATGCAATTGCAGCAAGTCGATGCGCTCGAGTTTCAAACGCTTTAGGCTGCCCTCGACCGCGGAGCGCAAATGTTCGGGGCGGCCGTTGGATTCCCAAACGCCCGGCCCGGAACGCTCGAGTCCAGCTTTGGTCGCGATAACGACGCCATCTTTGTACGGGGCAAGCGCCTCGCCGATGATTTCTTCGCTCACCGCCGGACCATAGGCATCTGCCGTATCGATAAAGTTGACGCCCGACTCCACCACGTGACGCATCAGTCTCACCGCGCCGGCGCGATCCTTGGGCTCGCCCCAAATCCCCTCGCCGGTGATGCGCATCGCGCCAAAGCCGAGCCGGCGCACCGTAAGGTCGCCGCCGATCGTAATATTTCCACCTAGATTTTTCATGCGTCTAATATTTGTTTCCACTTAGGGAAGCGCATAAACTAAAATTGACCTAGGTATTCTATACGAGCGAGCACCGAGGATTGGTGGCACGTTATGAGAAGGAGCGTCGCCATGTCTTTAAGACGAGCTATCGTATTCGCCTTGAGCGCCGCGGTTATCAGCGGGTGCAACTCGAATGGCGCGCAGTCACCGCTGAACTCGCTCGATCCTAGCGGCGCACATCGTCGAGCATCGTCAAGCCCGATCCAGCATATCGTCATCATCATGCAAGAGAACCGCAGTTTCGATAATTTCTTTTACATGTATCCGGGTGCGAACTACGCGACGCAAGGCGCGGGTCACAATGGGAAAGTGTACCCCTTGCTACCGATCAACTTAGGGTGGGCGCACGATCAAAATCACTACCATTGGCAATTCCTTGAGGACTACGATAACGGCAAGAACGACGGATGGGAAGACCAGATCATCCAGCCGTACCTGTCCGGCAAGGGTTGCAACGACGGCAACTGGTTCAACGAACCGCATTGCTGGCGATTCGATCCGAGCGGAAAAGATGCGGTGCAGCCCTACACCTACGTCTATCAAGCCCAGATTCAACCGTATTGGGATATGGCCAAGCAGTACGTTTTGGGAGACAAGACGTTCTCATCGAACAACGGCCCGACGTTCGTTTCGCACCAGTACATGGTAGCCGGGCAGTCCGGCCATGCGTCGGAAGTTCCTAACCAGATGCCGTGGGGATGCGATAAACCGTCTGAAACGGAGAACTACTTAGAGTTCGGCGTCGCTAACCCGCCGGCGTTCAATAAGAAGGTCGGCCACGAATTCGTCGGACCCTATCCGTGTTTTCCGCTTAACACGACGGGGCCGTCGTCAACCTACAACACGATCGCGACCGAACTCGACAACGCCGGCGTTACGTGGCGCTATTACGTGCAACCGCAATCGTCCGGCGACTCGTATTGGCTCAACGCATTCGATGCAGTGAAAGCTATCCGCAATGGTCCGGACTGGACCAACGGCGACATCTCTTTGCCGGATACCAACGTGCTGACCGATATCAAGAACAACGATCTACAACAGGTTACGTGGGTGATGCCGCACAAGGGCGCGTCCGATCACCCGGGTGGCGCTTCGGATAACTGCGGTCCCAACTGGGTCACTTCGATCGTCGACGCTGTTGGCCAAAGCCCGTATTGGAATAATACCGCCATCATTGTGATGTGGGACGAATGGGGCGGCTGGTACGATCACGTGTTGCCGCCGCAGTACCCGGATCCGGTAACCGGCGCCCAAGAAGGTCTTGGATATCGCGTCCCGCTGCTCATCGTATCGCCGTACGCGAAGCACGGTTACATCTCGCATAAGCAGCACGAGATCGCGAGCACGCTGCACTTCATCGAACAGACGTTTAGTTTGGCGCCGCTCGGAACGGGGACGGGATATAAGTTGGCCGACGAGCGCGCCGACGCGTTCGACGATGCTTTCGACTTTACGCAGAAACCGTCCAAGTTCAAGATGATTCAACCGGTGGACGAGCCGCCGGTGAAAGGCCAGCCGCCGTGTCCGAAGACGACGAAACAGTTCCTCGCGCAAAAGTGGGGCCCGGAGATCGACTACTAGAGGCGCGTCGTCGTCGTCGTGAGCGTGCGTTTCGAGCCTTAGGGTAACTGGACTAAGTCTAGTCCGAATTCCCTACGCTCGCGGACGGGGGTGATTGCTGCGGCGTCAACCTTTAACGGTCGAGGCGTGATAGATTTCCGCAATCGTCGCACCGAGCCGTGCATCGAAGTCGGCGTCGCTCATGCCGCGGGTCAAGCCCTCGACCAGCGCGCG
>JBDTKL010000085.1:0-4786 GCA_039935355.1 Candidatus Tumulicola sp. | reverse complement strand
GAGTCGGAACGGCCACGGTGCCCCGATTGTAGCACAGGGCTCCCCTGCCGAGAAGCGAGGCTAGCGGGTGCGACGTAAGACGACGATTCCATCGTGGTCCGAGACAACCGAGTACATGCCTTGCTGCCGGGCGTGCCGGACGGCGGGCAGGTGAATCCCGTCCCACGCGGCCGACGCATACTGTTGGTCGTACACGACATATTCGGGCATCGAACGAACGCCAATGCGGGCATTAGGGTCGAATCCGAGATGTGAATACAGTTCGTCGTAGGTGCCGACGGTTGCGGTTGGCGGAAGGCTTCGCAGCATTACAGCGGTTTCGGCATCGCGCGCGTTCGGCACGCGCACGAAATGGCCGACGTGCAGCGGGCTAAACGCGATCGATACGACCGCACAGAGTGCGGCTGCAGTCCAGGTCCAACGGCGACCACCTCGTTGCGAGCTTTCGAACAGTCGCGCTCCGGCGATGACGAACGCAACGAGCACGTAGGGCACCCACACGGCGGCATAATGCTGGCCCATCGTGTACGTAAGTGGCTCGCGTGAGGCCAGCACTTCGGCAAAACCCGGTAATGCGAGGGATAGTGCTCGCGAGCGCAACGGTACGAAGGCCAGCGGCGCGAAGGCTTCGAGCAGATAGGTGATACGACCGACGATTTGCGTTTGCCACGGCAACGCTCGTGCGTAGCCGCTCCATTCGTAGAAATGTTGTGGCACCCAACCGCCGGGTGCGCCGGCCAGCGCGCGGATGGCGGTGAAATACGTCGCGAAAACGACGATCGACGCCGCGAACAGCGCGAGGCTAAAAATGGTGCCGTTATGTTCTTTGCGTTTCGCGAAATAGACCGCGCCGGCTACGCCGACGAACGCCAGCGCGGTGGACTGATCTTCTTTCGACGCGAGGACGACGGCAGCAAACAGCGCGGCCCAACCAAAACGGCGTGCATCGATAGCCCAGAGCAGCGCTGCGATAGCGGCCGGAACGAACGCTACCTCGTGAAAATCGGTAAACGTGACGCCTTGGAGCGGCGGATAGAGCAGCGCGACACAGGCGAGCGCCGCGGCATTCCAATCGCTGGTTCTGCGCCGTGCGATCGCGTACAGCGGCGGAGCGACGAGGGCGGTCGCGATCGCTTGGGCGGCGACCAGCACGAGCGGTGAGTGGGTCAGCCACAACGGCGGCGCCAGCAAGTACAGAATCGGCGAGAAATGATAGGCGAAGTGCGACGTGCCTTCGACGGTGTTGTGAAACCCGTGAAACGCGCTGGCGATCGTTTGCACGAACAGTCCGAGATCTGCGCCGGAATGAAACGTCGCGTAGCGAGCAGCGCCCAGTACGAAGAAGACGATCGCGTAGGCGAGCGTTGCGGCGGCGACGGCGCGCCGCGGGGTAAGCCCGTGCATCGGCCACTTCTTCTGCGCCGGCGCGGTGTAACGCTTCGCCGCTTTTTGTAGCAGGCACACGCTCTCGGCATGAGAACGCTCCGCCATGCGCGTTCTTCTTCTATCGTTGGGGCTGGCGCTGCTTCTAGCGGCCGGCGGCGCGGCATCTGCGCGGACGCTGGAGATTTCAGACGCCGCTCGGATCTTGAATCTGGAAGAACCGGCGATGTCGCCCGACGGGCATACCGTCGCGATGCTGGTCTACCATCAGGATCTGGTGCACGCCGAAGACCTTCCATCGCTGGTGTTAGTCGATGTGGCGTCAGGCCACATGCGAGCGATCGTTCGCGGACGCGACGTCGCGGTGCCGCGCTGGTCACCCGATGGTTCCCGTTTGGCGTACCTGGCTGCGGACGCGAACGGAGTGGTCCAAATTTATCAGCGCTCGCTCGATGGCGTGGGACGCGTGACCGAGAGTCCGACGGATATCATCGACTTCGAATATCGCCCGGACGGACGCGAGATCGCGTATGTCGCGGCGGACCTGCCTGCGAATCGCGTCGCATTGGCCGAGCATCACGACTATTTTCTTGCGGGTAACAACGAGTACACCGCGACGGCGCTGACGCCGCCGGATCACTTATGGGTGATTTCGTCTGCTGGTGGTCGTGCGCGCCGGCTAACCGGCGGTCCGTGGACGATTGCGCCGACCGATCCGGGTGGCATCTTTACGTCCCAGTTCGCGTGGTCACCCGATGGCCGCCGCATCGCATTCACGCGCGTCGCGACGACGTTCGCGGGCGACGATGAGCTGTCGACAATTTGGCAGGTGAATGCGGGCGGTGGACTCCCTACGAAACTCACCCAACAGCGCGAATTCGAGTTAAGCCCGTCCTACGAAAATAATGAGTCGATGTTCTTTTGGTATCCGGCGGGTGGTAATTTCCTTGCTGAAAACACGATCATGCATAGCGACGCCAACGTTGGCGGTCTAAACGCTCCTTTTCCGCAATTCGACCGAAACGTAGCGGGAACGCTATGGTTTCCTGATGACCGACATATATTGGTCTGTGCCAGCGAAGGCACACAAGTGAAAGTTTGGAGGGCGACCCTCGACGGCACCATGACACCGTTGGACCTGGGGTCGAGGAATATTATTTGCGACCCGTATTCGAGCAGCACGTTCGATGCGGGCATTGCAGCATCGTTTGCGCGGAACGGCGGCTTGGCGTTTCTGGCCAACGATGCGCGCCATGCGCGAGAGCTGTTTTATCTCGCGCCGGGCGCGCGTACGCCGCGGCAGGTGACGCACCTCAATTCGTTCGTCGATACGGTGGCGTTCGGCGACATGCGCGAGATCGATTATAGTGGACCCAACGGGTTTGCCGAAGACGGCGTCGTAACGGTACCGCCACAATACGATCCGAAAAATCCAAAACGCTTTCCGATCGTTCTATTGATTCACGGCGGTCCCGGACTGTCGAATAACCTCGAGCTCGCCTGGGAAGACTGGCCGCTAGCGCAGTTGATTGCGTCCGCCGGCTTCGTGGTGTTACAACCGAACTATCGCGGCAGCGATAACATGGGCAACGCGTATATGCTCGCGATTCAAAACGATACTGCCGCTGGGCCGGGCAACGACGTGATGGCCGGTTTGGCCGCTGTCGAACGCGAGCCATACGCGGATTCGACGCGGGTTACAGTTTCCGGCTGGTCGTACGGCGGGTTGCTGACGACATGGCTGATCGGCCATAGCCACATCTGGCGCTCGGCGGTTTCGGGCGCGGCAGTGAACGACGAGACCAACGAATACGACACGTCAATTTCGAACGTGCAGAATACGTATTATCTCGGGACGTCGCCGTACCTCGGCGATGGGCGGCGCATCTACGCCGAACAGTCGCCGATCACATACTACGCGAATATCACGACCCCGACGCTGATCTGGTCAACCACGCAAGATCCGGTCGTTCCGATTTCGCAGTCGTACGCGCTATATCACGCGTTGACCGACAACCACATCGAGACCAAGTTCCTAGTGTTCCCGGCGTCGACCCACGGTCCGAGCAACCCGGTACAACGCGCGGATCTAACACGATTCTGGATCGACTGGATCGAGCGGCATCCTTGAGGCGCGAACCGACCGGGAGCGTTCCTCGCGGGGTACTAAGAGACGCACGAGCGAATCCGTACGAGAAAGACCGCCAGTTCTAGAGGGCGTCATGAAAGAACTCGACGTATCGATACCCGATTCGCTAAAGAGCTTCGTCGAGCGAAAGGTCGAAACTGGAACATACACGTCAGCTAGCGAGGTCGCTCGAGACGGGCTCATCTTGTTGCAAGAGAACGAAAAGCGGCTGTCAGAACTTCGTGAAGCAATCCGGATAGGCATTGAATCAGGTGATGGGATACTTCTCGACGACATTTCGGTCGAGGAAATTGCTCGGCGTGGTATGGAGCGCTTGCGAGCAGGTAATGCTTGAGGGTTCGCCTTCGAGCGCGAGCACAAGCAGACCTCAATGAGATCTGGGAGCATGTGGCGGCTTCGAACGTCACGTCTGCAAATAGGGTTGTCCGCGCGTGTTAGTCGTCGCCCGAATTCTGCACGGCGCTCGCGACATCTCGCGCATCCTGGACACACCGCAATAGAAAGGGCGCCGGCTGGATAACCAGCCGACGCCCTTTCTAGGTTGAGAAGCTGGCTCTACTGCGATTGCAGCGTGAGGTTGTTCTCGTTGACGGCGTAGTTGCCGGCTGCAACTTGACCGTTCGGGTTCGCGCAGATCACGCCGTTATTCGGGCCGTAGATGACCACGAGGTTGGGCGATCCGCACTGCACTTGCTGCAATCCGTAGTTGGATAACAGGGTGGCACCAGGGCTGCTCTGCTGCACTTGGTAGGACGTGTACGTCTGATTCGAGCTGACCACTGCGCCCATGACGGCTGCAGTCGTCGCTCCTACGGCGAAGGCTCCCCAGAATCCGCCACCCCAGTAGCTGGGATAGGGAGACCAGACCGCGCCATGGTTCCAGCCCCAGGCAGGTCCCCGATAGATCGGATTCACGACGACCGCGCCGCGGTAGCCGTAGCCGTTGTTGCCGTTGTAGTTGCGGTTAACGTTGACGTTGTTGTTGTTGACGGTCTTGTTACCGCTATTGATGTTATTGTTGTTTCCGTTGCCGTTGTTGCGGTTACCGTTGTTGTTTCCGCTGTTATTGCCGTTACCGTTGCCGTTGCCAGGTCTATTATTATTGTTGCCTTGGCCCGGCTTGTTGTTGTTCCCGTTGCCAGGCTTGTTGTTTGTAGTAGTGCTCGGCCGGTTCGGCTGTTGCTGCGGTTTCGACTGGGGCTTGTAACTCGGACGCGACGACGGGACGTCGTTGCCCATGTTGAATCCACGGCC
>JBDTKL010000084.1:0-3804 GCA_039935355.1 Candidatus Tumulicola sp. | reverse complement strand
CAGGACGACCGCATCGCCGCGACCGAGAAAGCCTTTGGCGAGGGACTGCGCCACTTGACCGCTGCCGATGATTCCAACGTTCATGCGACCGAAGACCCGCCGCCGCTCGCGCTCGTTGCACGCGACCAATCGGCAATTCGGCGAAAGCCCTCGACGACAACATCGGTCGGAGCGACCCAACTACAGCGCAACCAACCTTCCATCGCGGCACCGAACGCGCGTCCCGGAATCGCGACCACGTCGTGTCGATCGATCAGGGCCAACGACGCCGCTAACGAGTCCACACCGTGCGGCAACCCGACGCACGCATAAAACGCACCGTCCGGAACGACGTGCGGTAAGCCGCTCTCGCGCAATGCCGCGACGACCGCCTCTCGCTGGCGCGCGTACCACGCCGCGTGCTCGCGTACGCCGTCGCCGCCCGCAAAGATATGTGCGGCTACGTACTGCGCGAACGTGTCGGCGCACGACGTCACCCAGGCGTGCGCTTTCACGGCCTGCTCGATGAAATCGCCCGGCCCGAGAATCCAACCGAGGCGTAGTCCCGTCAACGCATTGCTTTTGCTCAGCGAGTTGGTAACGATCGTGTGCGGATACATCCTCGCCAGATCGGCGGCGTCGTCCACGAAGCATTGCTCGCGATAGATCTCGTCGTGGATCAGCCAGATCGGTTCGCCGTCGCGTTTTCGCAGCGCCTCGACCAACAACTCGGCTTGCTCGCGCCGCAGCACGCGAGATGTGGGATTGCATGGGGAACACAGGACGATCGCGCGAGTGGCCGTCCCGATGCCTGCGAGAATGCGTTCGGCATCGAATGCGAATCCATCGTCTTCGAGCATCGATACCGTTCGGACCGCAACTCCGCCGAGCGTCGCCATCTTGAGGTACGACGGAAAGGCCGGCTCGACGACGAGCAACTCGTCGAACGCCGAGTCGAGCAGCGTCATGAGCGTTACGTACATCGCCTCTTGCGAACCGGCCGTAATACACACGTTCTCCGCGCCGGTCATCCGCGGATATGCGTAATAGCCGGCGATCGCGGCGCGTAATTCCGGGTCGCCGGCGTTGGCGGTATATTTGACGCCTTCGCGCGCGGTGCGCTGCATCGCATATTCGAAGTGTTCGATCGACGGCAATAAGGTCGGTTCGCCTAAGCCCAAATCGATCGACGTCGCGCGTTTCTTCGAAGCGATCTGACGAATGATCGATCCGGGAATGGCGGTCACGCGTGGGTTCATACCGCTACCTGATAATCGCGCAACGCTTCGTTGAGCGACGTTTTTCGATCGGTCGAGTCGGTGCGCGAGCCGATGATCAACGCGCAAGGCGTTCCGTATTCGCCGGCGGCGAATCGTTTGGGCATCGAACCGCTAATAACGACGGCCCTCGACGGCACGCGGCCACGCTCCACGATCGGCTCCGCGCCGCGAACGTCGACGATCGGCGTGCTGGCCGTCAACACCACACCGGCGCCCAGCACGGCCTCGGCTTCGATACGCACCCCTTCGACCACGATGCAGCGCGAGCCGATGAATGCTCCGTCTTCGACGATCACCGGGCTGGCTTGCGGTGGCTCGAGCACTCCGCCGATTCCGACGCCTCCCGACAAATGCACGTTCTTACCGATCTGCGCGCACGACCCGACGGTCGCCCAGGTGTCGATCATCGTGCCTTCGTCGACGTAGGCGCCGATATTCACGTAGGCCGGCATCAAGATCACACCGGGTGCCAAAAAGCTGCCGTAGCGAGCGACTCCGGGCGGCACGCAACGCACGCCCTGTTTGTGATAGTCGCGCTTCACGGGCAGTTTATCGTGATACACCAGCACGTCGTCGCGCGTCCCCATGCGTTCGACCTGGCGGCGTTGGAAATACAGCAGGATCGCTCGTTTGATCCACGCGTTCGTGGTCCAGCCTCCGTTGCCGTCCGGCTCGGCGACCCGAAGCGCTCCGCGGTCGAGCGCGGCGACGACCTCGTCGAGCACCCTGCCGGCGCGACCGCGCACGTTCGCGGCACCCGCGAGCGCCTCGCACCTCTCGCGCATTTTTTCGATGTGCATGCGTGTACGGATTACGGCGCGTGAAAGCGCCGGTCATGCCGAAACCGTTGGGCTCCCGGCACGGGTAAGAGATAACCGGACGAGGTCGAAACAAGCCCACCCCTTCGAGGGATAACGCGACCGGTCGCAATCACGTCTTCATTAAGGAGAGTCCGTGCCGAATAGCCCCGCTGATGAGCAACGTATCGATGCCATCCGCTTTCTCGCGGTCGATGCGGTGCAAAAGGCCAACTCGGGCCATCCGGGCATGCCGCTCGGAGCCGCCGCAATGGCATACGCACTATGGACCCGTAAGCTCCGCTTCAATCCCAAGGATCCGCACTGGCCCGACCGCGACCGCTTCGTGCTGTCGGCCGGACACGGGTCGATGCTGCTCTACGCCCTGCTCTATCTCACCGGCTACGACATGTCGCTGGACGACCTAAAGTCGTTCCGCCAATTCGACAGCAAGACGCCGGGCCATCCGGAGACCGAACGTACCGCGGGCGTCGAGGCCACGACCGGTCCGCTCGGCCAAGGCATCGCCAACGCGGTCGGGATGGCCGTTGCCGAAGCTCATTTGGGCGCGGTCTACAATCGCGGCGATCGAGCGGTCGTCGATCACTACACCTATTGCATTTGCGGCGACGGCGACTTGATGGAAGGCATCAGTCAGGAATCCATCTCGTTGGCCGGCCATCTGAAGCTCGGAAAGCTGATCGTTTTTTACGACGATAACCTCGTCACGCTGGCCGGTCCGTCAGACCTCGCGTTAAACGACGATCCGGTGCAGCGATTCGAGGCCAGCGGCTGGCACACGCAGTTTATCCCGTCCGACCAAGGGAACGACGTCGACGCGATCGATCACGCGATCGAAGTCGCGCAGAACGTTACCGATCGGCCATCGCTGATCGTCGTGCGCACGCACATCGGATACGGATCGCCGCGACAGGATAGCTACCTCGCACACGGCGAGCCGCTGGGACCCGACAACGTCAAGAAGACCAAAGAAGAACTCGGCTGGCCGCTGGAACCGGCGTTCTACGTACCCGACGACGTGCTCGCCTGGTTCCGCGACGTCGGCGCCAAGGGTGTCGATCTCGAAGCGCGCTGGCAAACGATGTTCGACGGGTGGAAAACCGGCAACGCCGATCTCGGGGCGCAGTTCGAACGCGCGCTACGCAAAGAAATTCCGGCCAATCTGCCGTGGCCGTCGTTCGATGCCGGTAACGGCAGCGTCGCGACGCGCGATGCGGGCGGAACCGTTATGAATGCAATCGCCTCGTCGCTGCCCGAACTGGTCGGCGGTTCCGGCGATCTCGACCCGTCGACCAAAACGTATTTGAAAAATTGCGGCGACTTTCAGCCCAACGATTACGCCGGCCGCAACATTCATTACGGGGTGCGCGAGCACGCGATGGTCGCGATCAACAACGGCATCGCGTTACACGGCGGATTGCTGCCGTTCGGCGCGACCTTCTTCAACTTCTCGGACTATTGCAAGCCGGCCATTCGTCTGGCGTGCCTGTCGAAGTTGCACTGCATCCTCGTCTTCACGCACGACTCGTTCTTTTTGGGTGAAGACGGCCCGACCCATCAACCGGTCGAGCAGCTGGCGATGCTTCGCGCGACGCCCAACTGTTATGTCGTACGTCCGGCCGACTCCCTCGAAGTGACCGAAGCCTGGAAACTGGCGGTCGCCCGCGACGGGTCGCCGTGGGCGCTCGTGCTCACGCGCCAAAAGGTTCCGTTCTTGGGCGCCCGCG
>JBDTKL010000083.1:0-3268 GCA_039935355.1 Candidatus Tumulicola sp. | reverse complement strand
GTGGGCCAGCGGCGTATCGGGGAACGGTTTTTCCCTCCGGCCACCGTATGCGCTCTCTATCGGAACGCATACCGTTCAAGTGAGCGGGCGCGGGCGATCGGGCGCGCCGTTCGATCGCTCGTGGTCGTTCACGACGCGGTCGGTACCGCCGCCGGTAACTCCGGTACAGTTGCGCAATCAGCAACCCTCGCCGAGCGGGACGGTCGATAATCGCTTCGCGGTAATCTCAGCGAACTTCGCGCCGGAAGTCGAGGCCGGTAGCGTTCGCGTTCGGTTAGACGGAAACGATATCACCGTTCGCGCCGGCGTGCGGGCGGCTTTTCCTACAAACCGCCGGCGCCGCTGGACTTCGGATCGCATACCGTGAGAGCTACCTGACGCGCTCGCGGCGGTTCTCAATTCGATCGGTCTTGGTCGTTTAACGTGCGTCGATCGGGACCGCCGCACATCTCGCTCACCATCAATCAGCCGAGTCCGAACGCGGTCGTCGGACGAACGTTCACCGTCGCGGGCAGCATCGCCCCAAATGCGAGCGTTTCAGTCACGGCGGGTGCAGCGCAATCCGCCGCGGGTCAGCTCGACGGCAACACGACGGCCGGCCCTCGCGGGAACTTCCAAATCTCGGTAACGCTGAAAGCGCCTATGGGTCAGCAAAGCCGTAACGGTACGGATCACAGCTAGCGATCCGTCGTCATCGCAAACCGCGCAGAAGACGCTGCAGCTTCGCTTCAAGGCTGGCGCTTCGGCCGCGAACGGGTCGCCCTAGCTACGCGTTCGATGATCGAACCGGCAAGTAATTTTGGTCGATTTCGTCACCCTGACAGCGGGGGGTTTTTATCTCCGCCGACCGCTCAAGGTTGCGTACACGTCGGCGGCGGTGACGCCGGCACGGTGTATCTTTACGATGGAACGACCGGAGCGATGAGTGGGCGGCCGAGGTGGCAAAACGGCGACGAACCTTCCCCCCGTGTCAATATGAGTTGATACCAGTATGCTAAGGCATTCGCTTTAACAAGCGGGACATTTAGCGCCGCCGAAAATCCGCTGCCGATAATCGGGCGTTTATCAGTCGCTTAGCGCGTCGGCAAGAAAGGCTCCGGCTCGCTCAGTGCCGTTGGCTCGCGCGCCGATCGCCCCGCAATAGTTTTTCGAGCCGTTGAGTGTAGTGCCGTACAACTTGCCCTTGACGACAGTCAATCCAGCAAGCGGACCAGCGCCATCGGGAGTTCCCTTGAATGCGTAGAGCTGTTGATAACCCGACGACGACGCGCGACCTGCCGCGGCGTTGCTCGTCCTCAGATTCAACATCCCGCCCGAGCCACCGCATGCGGCGAGAATCGTCGTGGACAGAATAATACCAGATAGGGTGCGCAGATGCTCACCCCGGTACCTCCAAGATAAAAGCAAAAGTTACGTGACTTTCAACGCTCTCTCGAACGCGACATGTCGAGTTATCCCGGATTCCCTACACGGCGATCTTCACTGACAGTGGAAGCGGTACGGCCCGTAAGAAGCGCCGCAGCGTTTAGTCGCGTTCCGGGAGCCGCTCCTCGACCGACCTCAACCAGCGCAAGAGCATGCGCTCGTACTCGATGCCGAACTCGAGGCAGAACGGCGGATACGGCGCCGATTCGCGGATATGCGGAAGGACCTGCTCGTACATTGCTAGTCGCTCCACATGAAGCTTTCGGTGGTGTGCCATCCATTCGCGCACGCGTTTCGCTTCCACATGCTCGGCGAAGAAAAGCGAGAGCAGCAGCGGCAGCCGGACAAAACCCAAGCCGGTTGGCTGCGCGATCCATGCTGCAAATGCCCGCCGCCCTGCAGTCGTGAGTGAGCAGACCCGCCGATCGCGCGCGCCCTTCGCGGATAGCGTGATCAGGCGCCGCTCCGCCAGGTCCTTCGTTTCCCGATAGAGCTGGCTACGAGTTACGTTCCAGAAGTAGCCAATAGAACGATCGATTTGCGCGGCCAAATCGTAGCCGCTCATCGGAGAGCGGTGGAGGAGACCGAGGATCGCTGCAGCGGTTGCATTAATCTCTTGACATTCCATTGTGGAATATAGTAGCATGCCGAATATACCGTCCACAATGGAGTATCAGATGTGAGTGCTTTGGTGGTCGCGCTCCTCGTCCCTCACATAGTTGCGGGCAGCACCGCGCTCGTTTGCGGTTTGGTGGCGCTGTGCAGTCGTAAAGGTAGCCCGCTACATCGGCGCTTCGGGGGCATCTATTATCGGGCGATGGCCGTGGTCGCGGCAACTGCGGCGATCCTTGCACCGTTGGTCCACAGCGTGTTCCTGTTTCTCGTAATGGTATTGTCTTTCTACGCGGCATTTGCCGGCTATCGCGTGCTTCGCCGAAAGAACCCCTTCAAGACCCGACCTGGGGCGATTGATTGGGCGGCAGCGGTTGCGGTCACTTTCTCCGGTGGAGCGATGATCGTGCTCGGTACGACAAAGCCCGCCTTCGCCGATCCGGCCTTCTCGCCGATGTTCGTCGTTTTCGGTGCGCTATCAATGTTGCTTGGTGTCGGCGATTTCGTTCGTTATATACGGCCCGCACAGAAAAAAGGAGCCTGGATCGTCCTGCATGCCGGGAAGATGATCGGGTCCTATATCGCCGCGCTCACCGCTTTTTCCGCAGTGAACCTACAGGTATTGCCACTCCTCGTACGCTGGTTTTGGCCTACGCTGGTCCTCGTGCCCGTCATCATCTATTTCAGAGCGACGGAATCCCGTAAGATAACCGCCGCCGGGAACTAAATCGGGCCGGGCTGCGAGCTAGGCCACTGTCGCTGCGTCGAGGCCGGACCGGAGCTTTAAAGCACTTTGTAAGGGTCTGAGCCCCGGAATCTAGTCCAGCGGAAATTGTGGGTTTCCGGCCAACATGGCCAGCAAAGGAGACTCGCATGCGCAAGCGACGACACACCGAAGCGCAGATCGTCACGATCCTCAAAGAGCTCGATGCCGGAAGGCCTGCTGTTGAGTTGGCGCGCAAACACGGCGTTCACGTTAATACCTTGCGGCTTTGGCGTAGCAAATATGGCGGTCTCGACGTAAGCGATTTATCTCGCCTCAAAGAGCTCGAGAACGAGAACTCGCAGATGGAATCTATCATCGCTCGTCAAGCTCTAGAACTTCGCGCCATGTCCGAGGTGATCCGAAAAAACGGATGGGGCCTTCAGCGCGCAAACAAGCGGTGAAGGCCCTCCAAACTGAGGGTTTAAGCGAACGGCAAGCGTGCCGGCTCGTTAAATGCCCCAGGGC
>JBDTKL010000082.1:0-10149 GCA_039935355.1 Candidatus Tumulicola sp. | reverse complement strand
GGAGCCAGCGAAGGCAATCCGGCGTAACACCAAACCACAAGGAAAAGAGCTGGACGAACGTCCGGCTCTTTTTTTACGTCAGCGCTTGACTCGCTCTTCAGACCGGGCGTGAAGTTACTTTTGTCGCACTTTAATCGCGAGATGCCTTATAACCGGTTCTCTTCACCCACTTCAGGAGTCTATCGATGCACATTCGCATGGCTTTTGCCTTCGTGGCCGCAGCAAGCGTTGTTGCGCTGGCGCCAGGATGTCGGGTACGTCGACGTCCTCGTCGGCCGTTCCGAGCGCGTCTCAAACGTTCGCTCGGACGCATCAGCTCGATCGCAGTGGCTTCGAGTCGCGATTCTTACAAAACATGCATTTTGGAGCCGCGCCCCAATCGCGCGGCCTGCGGGGCGCGGCTTGAAAGAGCTCGTGGTAACCGATTTCGGTACCGATGACGCGATCGTATTGAACAAAAAATACCAGGTAGCCCAAACGATCACCGATGGTCTGGACGGAGCCGATGGCGATTTTATCGACGGCAAAGGAAATGTCTACGTCGGTAACTACGGCGGACTCAACGTACGGGAATACGCAACGGGCAGCTCGTCGCCATTGTTCACATACTCATCGGGTTTAGCCGATCCGATCGACGTGACGACCGACACAAAAGGTAACGTCTACGTCGACGACTATTCGGCCGACAATGTCGTCGAGTTCCCGCAGGGCTCGAATACTCCGTCGGCCACATGCCCAACCGGTTTAGGGAACGAATGTGTCGCCGTCGACAGCGCGGGCGACGTGTTTGTAAGCGGCAACAACTCCAACGGCACCGGCAATATCGTCGAGTTCAAGAAGGGCCCCAAAGGCTTTAAGGCTACGGCGCTCGGTGCAACGCTAGAGTTTGCCGGCGGCCTACAGATCGACACAAAGGGCGACTTGGTCGCGTGCGATCAGGATCAGGGTGTCGACATCATTCCGAAGCCGTATACGTCGGTATCTTCGACCATCACTGGAGCGGCCGACACGTTCCACGTCGCGCTGACCTCAAACAACAAGACGATCTATATCGCGGATGCGGCGACCGGCGACGTCTTGGTCGATAAATTTCCAAGCGGAACGCCGATCACGACGCTCGGAAGCGCCCAAGGCATAGAGATCGCGGCGGGCGTCGCTAGCTTTCCGTTCCAAGAAGCAAAGTAACGCTGATTCGTCACTCTAGGCGAACTGAAAAGCCCCGCAATTTCTTGCGAGGCTTTTTCGAGTTTTGCACCGCGAGGGACTTGAACCCCCAACCAAGTGATTAAGAGTCACCTGCTCTACCAATTGAGCTAGCGGTGCAAATGTGCGCCCTCCGGGACTCGAACCCGGGACCAACGGCTTAAAAGGCCGCTGCTCTACCGACTGAGCTAAAGGCGCTCGCGCGGCTCAGGCCGCCCTATCGATACGCATCGTTTCATTCTACGTCCTGCCAAACGAAAGATGACTCGGTGCTGCGTCGCTATCGAAAAATTTGGGAGCAAATAGCGAGAGGTTGGGGTGACCGACGGGATCCGAACCCGCGACCTCCCGAGTCACAGTCGGGCGCTCTGACCAGCTGAGCTACGATCACCACACGAATACCGAGTCTAGCACACCCGGCGACGGACGTTGCGATTCGCGCCCGGAGGGACTCGAACCCCCATCTTCGAGTTTAGAAGACTCGTGCCTTATCCTGTTAGACTACGGGCGCATATCGGGACGACAGGATTCGAACCTGCGACTTCTGCGTCCCAAACGCAGCGCTCTACCAAGCTGAGCTACGTCCCGCTCCGCCCTATCTAGAATATTAACGGATGAAAGCCTGCGTACCGTTCCGGTTCGGGAAGTGGAGCGTCGCCGGCTAGGATCGAATGCGCTTCGACCCGCAGCCCGGCGTCCAATGCCGTGCGCAGCAGGCGGAGGTTTTCGGCCGGAACCAACAGCGAACACCACGACGCGCCGAACGTTCGCTGCAGCGTCGCCAGTGCGAACGAAAACAGCTGCGTCACATACGCCGGCGACGCGAAGGCCATGGGCCCGATGCGCCCGTCCGGTCGCGCATATGTGTACGCAACGAACTCGCCGTTAAGATAGAAAGCGAGTGCTGCAGCGTCGCGGGCGAATCGAAGATGATCGGACGGGCGCGCGGTTCCACGCACGCTGCGATCGAGCGAATCGACGAAACGCCCGTGCTCGCGTAGATCGAGCCGGTCGACGTCGAAGCGGTATTCGCCGGCCGCCATTCGCAACAGTGCGTCCTCGCGCGGGAGCGCGCCTCGCAACTCCACGACCGTACTTCGTACGCGCAATCCGGCGCGCGTCAGGAGTGCGAGCGCCGCGGCATCGTCCGCCGAGGCCGACACGAGGCGCGGCTCGCCGTCTCCCGCGCCGAGCGCTGCGAGGAAGAGACGGCGGCCAATTCCCCCGTTGCGGAAGCCGCGGTCCACATGTAACCGTCCGACGAGCAGTTCGTCTTCGGAACGATGCGCCAGCGCGATGGCGACCGGCTCGTCGCGATCGAATGCCGCCCAGGCACATTCATCACGCGCGCAGTCCATCGCCAACGCCACGTCGAGATCGCCACGGCCGTGTCGCCGCTCGTACCGCGCAGCGTCGTCCGGATCGCACGCGCGAACTTCGAGTTCATCCATCGTCGCACAACGATGCCAACAACGCGTCGGCCGCGCGTTGCCGGTGGCTCACACGATTCTTCTCGCCGGGATCGAGCTGCCCGAACGTGCACGACCGCGGCGGATACCAAAACACCGGATCATAACCAAATCCATGCTCGCCCGCTTCGCGTTCGGTGATTCTCCCTTCGACGATTCCGCGCGCGGTGCGCGCGCGTCCATCTGGTTCGACGAGCGCCAGCGCCGATACGAACCGGGCCCCACGCTGCTCGGCTTGGACATCGGCAAGTTCGTCGAGCAGCAGCGCACGTCGATTCGGCCACGTCAAGCTCTCGCCGCCGTATCGTGCCGAGTAAATGCCCGGACGGCCGCCGAGCGCTTCAACTTCCAAACCGCTGTCGTCGGCCAATACCGCCGCTTCGATGCCGGCAGCGCGCAACTGCTGGTACAGCGCCAGCGCTTTAAGCGACGCATTGCCTTCATATGAGCCCGAGGTTTCTTCGACGTCGCGATAGTGCGCGAACGTTTCGAGCTGCAACGGCGAGCCTTCGAAGATGGCGCGCATCTCGCGTAGTTTGCCGGCGTTTTTGGTAGCGACGAACGTGCGCATGCTGTGAGGGGCGTTAGTCCCCGAGTCGCAAGACCGCCATAAACGCCTCTTGCGGAAGCTCGACGCGCCCGACGCGTTTCATGCGCTCTTTGCCGACCTTCTGCTTCTCGAGCAGCTTGCGTTTGCGCGTGATGTCGCCGCCGTAACACTTGGCCAGAACGTTTTTGCGCATTGCAGCGACGGTTTCGCGCGCTACGATCTTCCCGCCGATCGCGGCCTGAATCGGAACGTCGAACATCTGGCGCGGAATCAGCTCTTTCAGCTTTTCAGCCAGCGCGCGACCGCGGCTCGCCGCCTTTTCGCGGTCGACGATAAACGACAGCGCATCGACCGGCTCCGCGTTCAGCAAGATTTCCAGTTTCACCAAGTCGCCTTCACGGTATCCGATGACGTCGTAGTCGAGCGACGCGTAGCCTTGCGTGCGCGACTTGAGCTGGTCGAAGAAATCGACGATCACCTCGATGAGCGGCATCTCGTATGTCAAGATCACGCGCCCGTCGTGCAGATATTCCATGTTCGAGAGCGTGCCGCGGCGGCTTTGCGTGATGCCCATGATCCCACCGACGTAGTCCGGCGGCGTAATGATTGTCGCCTTGACGTAGGGCTCTTCGATCGTTCGAATCGATTGCGACGGCGGCATCTTCGATGGATTATCGATGATCATCGACTCGCCGTCCGTCTTGGTCACTCGAAAGACGACCGACGGCGACGTCGCGATCAAGTCGAGCGAGTAGTTGCGCTCGAGCCGTTCCTGGACGATCTCCATGTGTAGGAGGCCGAGAAACCCGCAGCGGAAGCCAAACCCCAGCGCGGCCGACGTTTCGGGTTCGTACACCAGCGCGGCGTCGTTGAGCTTGAGCTTTTCGAGCGCGTCGCGCAGATCTTCGTAGGCCGCGCCTTCGTTCGGATAGAGCCCGCAATAGACCATCGGCACGGCCTTGCGGTAGCCCAGCAGCGGAATGTGCGCCGGATTCGACGGGACCGTAATGGTATCGCCCACGTCGATATCGCCGAGCGACTTGATGTTGCCGATCGCGTACCCGACCCCACCGACGTCGAGCTTGTCGACCGCGCGCATCTCGGGCGTAAAGATGCCGACTTCGGTGCATTCGAACACGTGTTGATGCGCCATCGACATGAAGCGCATGCCGGCGCTCAACGTTCCGTCGACAACCCGAATATAACTCACGACGCCGCGGTACGGGTCGAACTGCGCGTTGAACACCAGAGCGCGCAGGTGGTCGAGATGGCCTTTGGGCGGCGGGATGCGCGACACGATCGCTTCGAGAATTTCCTCGATGCCGATGCCGTTCTTGGCACTGGCGAGAATGCACTCGCTGCGTTCCATCACGAGCAGCTCTTCGATTTCGGACATCACCCGTTCGGGATCGGCAGCCGGCAGATCGATCTTGTTGATGACCGGAATGACCGTCAAGCCATGCTCGATGGCGAGATGATAGTTCGCGAGCGTTTGGGCTTCGATGCCTTGCGCCGCATCGACGATCAACAGCGCGCCCTCGCAGGCTGCCAACGAGCGCGACACTTCATACGAGAAGTCGACGTGTCCGGGCGTATCGATGAGATTGAGCCGGTACGAATCGCCATCCTTGGCATGGTAATCCAGCGTGACGGGATGCATGCGAATGGTGATCCCGCGTTCGCGTTCCAGATCCATCGCGTCCAGCTGCTGTTCGCCGAGATTGCGTAATGCGATCGTCCGCGTAATTTCCAGCAAGCGATCGGAGAGCGTCGTCTTGCCATGGTCGATGTGCGCGATGATGCAGAAATTACGGACGTTCGCGGCGACGTCAATTCGGTGCGGGTCGGTTTTTGCAATTGCCACGTTACACCGCCATCAGAACGGCGAACAAGTGCCGACGATCGCCATAGCAATCAACCGGCGCGCGACCAACTGCAACAATAAGAAGACCACAAGAAACGAGATGTCCAAACCACCGATCGGCGGGATGATCCGGCGAAACGGCCGGAGCACCGGCTCGACCAACCCGGCCAGAATATAGACCCAGCGACCGCGCGCGCCCGGGAACCACGAAACCACCGCATAGATGAAGAGCACGGCGATATACGCCGTCAGCGCGTAGTTGAGAATTATCGATAGGTTGCAGAGGACGACGTTCATCGCTGGTCCCTCGCACGCGCGATCGCCCGCACTTCTTCATCCGACGCCTGGGCGCTCGGCTCGAAACCCTCGACCTGCTTTCCGTACGTACGCGTGTCGGTTCGTGAGTAGAGGCTCGACAGCACGACACCATCGCCGTTGCGATTGAGCAGCGCGAGCGCATACGACAGGTCGGATCCGACATCGTCGATCGCGTTATAGCGGACGAAGCCGATGCGGGAAACGTCGGTTGACGCTAGCGTCTCGAGGGTCGCAACACGCGCGGCCGCGGCAGCGATCGCTTCGTCGAGGCGTTGCTGGCCGGTCTGGAGCTCGCTCAACCGAGCCGACGCTCCGCGGGCCGAGCCGCCAATCAAACCGTCGTGAACGTCGATCGTTTCCCGCAACTTAGAGAATGCGGGGCGCACGACCGCGGCGTGGTACACCAGCAACGCGATCATCGAGGCGACGAATGCGGCCGCGGCCGCTATCAGGCTTGTCTGCATCTTCTTTATTATTGCACCACGACGAGGATCAGGTGGATCACGGCACCCGCAACGATCCGCTTACCGTTGCTTCCTTCCGGATCTGGCGGGGTTCACGGGGCTGCGCCGCGTGAAGCCCAACCCCCATCATGGCTTGCCCATGATAGCACAAGCCGCGGGCACCACCCTTCCGCTCGAGCGACCGGGGAGGCTCGGGCCGCCGCCGAAATTCCAGCCTATGAACGACCCTGTCGTGATCAAGGTCCGCCGCGACGGTCCGTACCTCGTCACCGGCGCAATCACGCTGACCGATGCCGATGGCAACCGGTATGATATCGATACGCCGAATGTCGCGTTATGCCGATGCGGCGCCTCGCAAACCAAACCGTTCTGCGACGGTTCGCACCGTACGAACGGGTTTTCCGGCTGCGAATCCGCCGGCTCCGCTGAAAGGATCTCCTCGTAACATGCCGTCCTACGTCCGCGCCGGTTCCGTCCCGCACAAACGGCACATTCAGTTTCGCCGGCCCGACGGTGGTCTCTATGCCGAGGAGTTGTTTTCAACCAAGGGTTTCGAAAGCTCGTACTCGTTGCTCTACCATATGCGACCGCCGACCGCCACGCTCGACGTGCTTCCGTGGGAGCGCCCGGCCGTGCGCTACGTTCCCAACGATCCCTTACGCAACCGCCACTTTAAGACTGCGGCGTTAGCAGTGCCCGCCGGCGACGCGATCGACTCGCGCGTTCCGGTGCTCGGCAATGCCGACATGAAGATTTCCGTGGCGCAGGCCGATCGTCCGATGGAGTATTGGTATCGGAACACCGGCGGCGACGAGATGCTGTTCGTGCATCACGGCTCGGGCGTGCTCGAGACACAGTTCGGCACCCTCGCGTACCGCGAGCGCGACTATCTCATCATCCCGACCGGAACGATCTATCGTTTGATTCCGGCGTCGCCGACGCGCCTGCTCGTTCACGAAAGTACCGGCGAAATCAAAATTCCTCGCCGGTACCGCAACGAGTACGGCCAGCTGGAAGAGCATGCGCCGTACTACGAACGCGACTTCCGCGTTCCCGTGCTTGGGAAACCGCACGAGCAACAAGGCGAATACGAGATCCGCGTTACGAACGCCGGCCGCAACGCAACGTATATCGTGCAAAATCATCCGTCCGACGTGGTCGGATGGGACGGTTACTGTTACCCGTACGCATTCAACGTCGATGAGTTTATGCCGATTACCGGCAAGTTGCACCAGCCGCCGCCCGCGCACGCAACGTTTGAGGCTCCCGGTGCGGCATTCTGCGCGTTCGTTCCGCGGCTCTTCGATTATCATCCGCTCGCGATTCCGGTCCCGTACAATCACTCCAGCGTCGATTGCGACGAAGTGATTTACTACGTCAGCGGCAACTTCATGAGCCGGCGCGGAATCGACGAAGGTTCGATCACGCTGCACGCAGCCGGAGCACCGCACGGGCCGCAACCCGGCGCGGTCGAAGCCAGCCTTGGAAAAACATCCACCGATGAAATCGCGGTGATGGTCGACACCTTCGCGCCGTTGATGATGGCCGAACCGGTGCTGGCGTGTGAAGACGGCCAGTACTTTCGCTCTTGGCTCGAGCAGCCGGCTACGGCGCCGTAACGCAGATGTCTCTCGAAGACATCTTTTATGTCAGTCAATCTCTAGCGGCGCTGGCCGTCATAGCCTCCATCCTCTACTTGGCGCGGCAAGTGCGTCAAGCCGACCGAGTGCAGCGCGCGAGCATGCAACAAGGCCGAGCGGATCGAGCCTCGTACAACGCGATGGCGCTTGCGAACCCCGAACTTGCGAGCGTTTTTCGAAAGGGAGCGGCGGGTGATCCGAACCTGACGCGCGAGGAGTTCACGCAGTGGATGCAGATGTGCCGGGCGGCGTTTCTCAGCGGCGAGGACTCATTTCTCCAGCATGAAGCCGGCATGATCTCCGACGCCGCATTCGACAGTTATGTCGAGGGCGTCAAATTCTATTTCGCGATGCCGGGAATGCGTGCGGCATGGACGGTGTCCGAAGGTCAATTCGGTCCCGGCTTCCGTGCCTTCGGCCGGGAAATGCTCGCCCGAACCGCGACGTCCCACCTGTCTGACGCGTATTCCGAATGGCAGAAATTGGTGGTTCCGCGAAATCCGCAGACTACTGCCCCGCCGTAACG
Organism: Candidatus Tumulicola sp.; assembly: GCA_039935355.1. Classification (GTDB taxonomy): domain Bacteria; phylum Vulcanimicrobiota; class Vulcanimicrobiia; order Vulcanimicrobiales; family Vulcanimicrobiaceae; genus Tumulicola. The sequence continues at coordinate 2,115 of JBDTKL010000082.1, read as the reverse complement.
ATCCTACCGCGCGCGGTGCCGAACCCGATGCGCCGCCCACGCTCGTTTTCGCACCAACCTCGCAACGTTATTTCATCGCCGTCCTGTAGGAACGAACGTTTCTCACCGTCGATGTCGATCGGTCGCTCGCCGCGCCACGCCAGCTCGATGAGACTTCCGTAACTGTCCGGCTCGGTGCCCGAGATCGTGCCCGATGCAAACAAGTCGCCCGGCCGCGTAAGGGCGCCGTTGACGGTGGCATGCGCGAGTTGTTGCGCCATCGACCAATACATGCCGGCAAAAGTGGTTCGCGAGATCCGTTGCGGCGGTCGGCCGCGTTCGCGCATGCGCTGGGTTTGCAGCTCCACGCTCAACTGAATGTCGAACCCGCTCGGCCCGCTCGCGCGGAGGTACTCGAGCGGTGGCGGGTCTTGCAGCGGACCGGCGATGCGAAACGGCTCGAGCGCATCCAACGATACGATCCACGGCGACATCGTCGTCGCGAACGACTTTCCAAGGAACGGTCCGAGCGGCTGATACTCCCAGGCCTGCACGTCGCGCGCGCTCCAGTCGTTCACCAACACGAGTCCCGCGATATGTTCCTCGGCTTGCGTGACCGCGATCGGACCGTCGCGTCCGTTGCCTTTACCGGTAATGAAGCCGACTTCCAACTCGATGTCGAGCATCGTGCTGGGGCCGAACGACGGCGCCGGTGCATCCGGCGGCTTACGTTGACCGTTTGGACGCGCCACGGGCTCGCCGTCGACTTGAATCGTGGCCGAACGTCCGTGATAGCCGATCGGAATCCAACGCCAGTTGGGAAGCAACGGTTCGCCGCCGGGACGAAAGAGTTTGCCCAAGTTGGTCGCGTGTTCGAGCGACGAATAGAAGTCGACGTAGTCGCCGATGTCGACCGGAACGAGCATGTGCGCGTCGCGACCGTCGAGCAAAACGTCGCCGGTTCCGCGATCGCGCAATGCCGAATCGCCACCGGTCCGTAACAACTGCGACAGCCTGCGCCGGAGCGCGGTTCCGGCGGCGCGGCCCTGCGCCAAGAACGCGTTGAGTGTTGGCCGTTGCAACAACTCCGGCTCGCACGCGTCGTCGAGCAATCCGGCCTGCGAGAGCGCGTACAGATCGACCAGCGTTTCGCCGACGATCGTGGCCGCATGCGGACCGGTCGGTGACGTGAAGACGCCCAACGGCAAATTCTGAATTGGGAAGTCGCTATCGCGCCCGACGTCGATCCACGACTCGAGTTGCGGCGACAGCGTTTGGTGGTTCATCGTGCGGCCGGCGGAAAGACGCCCAACGCGATGAGATCGTCGACCGGTTCTTGCACGCTGCAACTGCCATATCCGTGGAAAAATGTCGAACGCATGCGGCCGAGTTCGCCGATGTCGACGCGACGATCGCGCCAACGCAGCGAGGTTTCGTCGAACGCAAACGCCTGCGGATCTTCTTCTGCGACGACTGCCGCGAGGTCGGCAGGCGAAACGTCGGGCGCGAGTGCGGCTGCGACCAAGACATTGAAGAACCCGTGCATCGTGAATCCGGTAGCGGCGTCGAGGTGTCGCACGGGATGATGCAAACCGGCCGTGGCTTTGAAGGCAACTCCATGGCTTGCCGCCGCGGCGATGAACTCGGCCACGCGTTCGACGCTCGGAAACGCTTCGGCGACCGTGCCCCCACAGCGAAGCTTGGCATGCAGACCGGTTCGTTGCAGCGCGTGCATAGCGGCATCGAGTCGCTCGCCTTCGGTACCAGGCGGGAGTTCCAAATAGGTGGGCAGTCCGAGCAGTTCGGATCGTTCGAGCAGCGCCGCCGCCTGCGCGATCGGAGCGTCGGAGCTTTCGCGTACGGCTTGCACGATCGCCATCGGAATTTCGAGCGCCTGAATCGCAATTTCGGTGCCTTCGGCGCGGATCGAACCCGCCAGCGAGACGGCCGCACCGAGCGAATCGAACCAGCGGCGCGCATCTCGCTCGACGTCGAGGATCAGCGTTACCGGCAGCGGGCGCTCCGCGTCGCGCAGCACGGCCAGCGCCTCGAGGCGCGACAGCGGCGCCACGAAACGCCCGACCAACCACGCGTTCGGGCCGGCGACGGTGGCGTCGAATTCGTCGAGCGCGGCTT
>JBDTKL010000081.1:0-7281 GCA_039935355.1 Candidatus Tumulicola sp. | reverse complement strand
CGGCTCGTTCGGTGGTGCTGCTCAGCGGATCGTTCATTCCGGGTGTGGGACAGGGATTCGAAACGACCAATCTGCAGTTGTCGATGCCGTTCGGACGCGATGCATCGATACAGTTCGTTACCGACTTACAGTGGAAAGGCGGCGGCCCGGGCTACGAGCTCTTCTCCGACAAGGTGCTTTACTACACGCGCACGTTCGGCAACTGTTACCAAGTGCAAGTGTTGTATAGCGAGGCGTCGCAGTCGATCAACGTCGGCTTGAGCCTCTTGGCTTTTCCGAATCAAACGGCGACGTTCGCGGTCGGTCAGCCCGGCCAGATCGTCCCGTCGACGTTCAACTTCTAATTTTCATCGCACGGCGGGTGGCCGCAGTCGCACATATCGCTCTCGATGGTCGCGACTTCCGCGTCGCGACAGCCTTCGGAACAGTACGCCTCGCCGCCAACTTCGCCGGTGATCGTGCAGTTGCACGGGGCGTGACTACATTCGAGAAGTTGCATGTTTGGCATCTCCAGTATCGGCCGAGCACGGCGCCGCGTTCGGGGCGGGGCTCGGGTTATTAGCAATTTCTACGCTAACGATTTCGGCCGGCGGATCGATCTGCAACCCGCTCGCCAACGAGTACAACGTTTGATCGAAGCATTGGAAGGTCGGCAATGCGGGAGAGCTGTACTGCGGAGTGTTGGGACCGCCGGCGCCCATCGAATCGACGAACACGAGATTATTCTGCACGCTAGCCTGCGTCGTGAATCCATTGAACAGCCAATTGGCGGCCAAGGGCGCCGGGCTCGCCAGCGGCCCCAAAAAGATCGATCGCTGAAAAATAACGTTGAACTCGGAGCCGCTTCCGTTGCTATTAACATTGAACTGCAACTGCTGCGGCGTCGTTTGCAACGTCAAAAATGCGGGCGGAATGTGCGGGTTGGACGGGTTTTTTACGAATTGCACCGCGCGAGCGAACGCCGAGCCGCCGTTTCCGGCCACTTCGATCGCCTCCGAATATGCCGCCCAGTTGTTGAGGAACGGTTGGGTTCCAGGCGTCAGTTGGTTACCGCTCGTGTTGAAGACGATCCAATATTGATAGTTGGAAAAGTTGAACGGTTGCGACACGTCAAAGTAGACGCTCATGTACCCTTCGGGCGCGCCGCCCGGGCCAATTCCCGGAGGATTGGGCGTCACTTGCCGCCCGCATGCAACGACCGTGACCGCCGCTAGTAGTACGAGTACGAAACCGAGTCTGCGTATCATGCGTTCCTCTTGGCTGCGCGACGCAGGCGTCGCGGCTTGTGCCGCACTCGCGCTAGCTGCGGCTTTTCCCAAGTTCGGCGCGGCGTGGCTGGTACCGTTCGGGACGGCGGCGCTTTTCTGGACGTGGCAAGGTGCCTCCTGGAAACGAGCCGGCTTACTCGGCTGGTTCGCAGGGGTCATTTTCTTCACGCTCGGCTTTTCGTGGATCGGCCATACGGTCGGCAGCTATATCGGCATTTTCGGACCGGTCTTGCCCTTGGCAGTAGCAATGATCGAAGCGCCGTTTTTCGCACTGGCTGCGGTCTTAGCGTCGTTCGCATATCGTCACGTTCGTCCGGCGTTCGCGCCGTTGGCAGCGGCGGCAGCGTTCACTGCGTGTGAGTGGATTCGTACGATCGGCGTGCTCGGAGCGCCGTTCGATCAGCTCGGCTACTCGCAAGCCGACACGCCGTTGCGAGCCATCGCGGCGTATGCCGGCACCTACGGCGTAACGTTCGTGCTGTGCGCGATCGGCGCGTATTTCGCGGATGCCATAATTCGTCGAACGTGGAAGCCGTTCGCCGCAACGATCGCCGCCGTCGTCGTCGCAACGTCGTTCGCGTGGCTCGCGTGGCCCGCGCGTCGCGTGCCGCCGCCGACGATTCCGGTTGCGGCAGTACAAGGCAACATCGCGCAATCGCTCAAATGGAATTCGCTGGACTTAGCCGTCATGCGTTACATGGGAATGACCCATCAAGCGTTGCTGCACCATCCGAAGCTCATCGTATGGCCCGAAACCGTCATCCCGACCATTTTGAATACCGATCCGTACTTCATCCAAGCCTTTCGGACGCTCGCAGTCGGTTGGAAATCGACGCTCGTGGCCGGTAGCCAAAGCTTGCGCGGGCGCAACGTGTATAACTCGCTCTACATATTCGCGCCGAGCGGCGGCCTTTCGATCTACGATAAACGCCAGCTCGTGCCGTTTGCGGAGTCGTTTCCAGGCCGCAAGTTTTTGTCGTGGCTTCCGTATATCGCCAAACTGAGCGGCCAATTCGGCAACGGTCGCGTTGACGGCGTCTATCAAACCGAAGCACTGCCGATCGCACCGCTGATCTGCTGGGAGTCGGGATTTTCCGATCTGGCGTTCGCACAGATTCGCCGCGGCGCACAACTGCTGGTCATCAGCACCGACGATGCGTGGTTCGGCACGACATCCGGACCGTACATGCACGCACAGATCGCGCAACTGCGTGCGATCGAAAGCGGCGCCTACGTGGTGCGCGCGGCAGCGACCGGTATCAGCGGTATCATCAACCCCGACGGATCGTGGCAAGTGCGCAGCAAGATGGAAGAACGCATCATTATCTACGGAAAGGTCGGGCGGCGCGTCGACACCGTCTTCTCGCACATCGGTCCGACGGCGATCGGTTTGGCGGCGTTCCTGTTATACGCGTTGCTGATCGTTTTGCCCGACAACAAGCGACGGCGGAGCTGATCGGATGCTGCTCGCGATATCGTTAGCAATCGTGGCGGGCTTAGGTTTTGGCGCCGCCACCTACATCGTGTCCGCCTTAAGCTGGCGCGGCGGCTTTTTGTCGTACGTTCTCGGCTTTCTTTTGGGTCCGATCGGTCTGTTGATCGCACTTGCGGGCGCACGCCGGGCTCGACTCGAGGATCCCGACCGAAAGCCCCCGCGTCTCAAGAAAGTTCTCGTGCGGTGCGCCTACCTAGTTTTCGGCTTCGGCATCTCCGCTTGGGTGGTGACCGAAATTCTTATTGCAGGCAGCGGAAAAGTTCCGCCGCCGCCCGCGACGGTCAGCATGGATCTACACGGTGGCCATGTCGTCGGCAACCGCATTCAGACGAAGTCTTGGACGTTCGACTACACCAAGGCGCACCTGTCGCCGGACGGACTCACCGGCAGCGTCGACGGCGTTCGTAACGGCGTGATCTTTCGCAAAGGTAAGCCGTACCTGCGCATATCCGCGCAGCACATTCAAGTCGACGTGCAATCGCTCAACTTTACGGCGATCGGAAAGATGCACATCGAACGCATCGGCGACCCGCAGCATTTGGCGTTCGACACCGACCACGTCGTCTGGACCAACGATGCGAAATCGCTCAAGATCGACCATCCGGCATTCATCCACACCAACGGACAAACGCTTCGAGTCGACCATATCTCGGTCGACTTCGATGCGAATACGGTTCATATTGGAAAAATTGGCGGACAGCTCGACGTCCACACTGGAAAGGTAGCGCCGGAGATCTAGGCGCCGCTACGGCACCTAAAACTCCGGACTACGTTTTGCCTTCTTCGGCAATCTTTTTCTTGGCCTCGGCGATCAGTTTCTTCACTTTCTGACCACCCTTATGGCCGATTTCCTCGTAGAAATCGGAACCATACTTTTCCTTGACGACCTTGCCGCCTTTTTGTCCGATCGATTCGTAAAATTCCACGCCGTGGCGGTCGCGCGTCGCTTTGCCGCCCTTGCGGCCGATGTCTTCGTAGAAGGTGGAACCGTAGCGGTCGCGCACGGTGTCGCCACCTTTTTTGCCGGCCTCGCGGACGGACATTTCGCGTTTCGCCGCGACGTCGTTTGTTTTTTCAGCCATGGGTCCTTACGCGGTCGTGTGGGCGAGAAATATTAAGAAGCCGTTCCGGATTTTTTTTTGGGGCGCTGTCCGCCTTTTTGGCCAATCACCTCATAGAAGGACGGGCCGTACTTGGTTTTCGTCGCCTGGCCGCCCTTGCGGCCGATCTCCTCGTAGAATTCTGAACCATATTTGGCTTTGACGCGTTCGCCTCCACGGCGTCCCGCTTCGCGAACGCTCATGCCGCCGGACGGTCCCGGTTCTTGCGTGGTCATGCCTGCCTCGTATCTGGGAAGAGTGATTACCAGTTTTTTCCCAAGTAGGCGCCAGGCAAACTAAGAAAACTCACAGGAACGGGCGCTCGCCTGGAAACTCGTCACATTAGCAGCCGGTCGTAGACCGCGCGCGAGCGCAGCCGAAGCTGCTCGAGCGATCCGTCGTTGGCGATCGCGAAGTCGGCGAGTTCGACGGCGCGCTCGGGCGCCAATTGCGCAGCCATACGCTGCTCGATGGCCTCGGCGTTCAATCCGTCGCGCGCTTCGACTCGCCGCAGACGCTCGTCGATCGGCGCCGTGACAACGATGGTACGATCGACCAACTTATCGTAGCCGGTCTCGAACAAGAGCGGTACGACGTGCACCACCACCTGTCCGGGCGCGGCGTGGGCGCCCCGCTCTGCCGCAATGCGCCGCACTTGCGGATGCACGATTGCGTTGAGACGTTCGCGCTGTGCGGGATCGGCGAACACGATGTCTGCCAGCGCGCCGCGGTCGAGTTCGCCGTCGCGAATCGTCTCGGGCCAAGCGCGCGCAATTTGCAAGAAGCCGTCGCTATTAGGCGCGACGGCTTCTCGTGCGATAAGGTCGGTATCGATGATCAGCGCCCCAAACGAATGGAAAAACGCCGCCACCGCCGACTTGCCCGAACCGATTCCTCCGGTGAGGCCGGCGAGCATTTGGGCTGCTAGGGAGCCGGCTCCGCCGAAGGAGCGTCGTCGGGCGATGCAGCTTCGGAGGGAACGGCTTCGGTCGGAGCCGCGTCGGACGATGCCACGGCGGGCGATGCAGCGTCTGACGGAGCCGCGTCGGGCGACGCCGTCTCTACCGGGGCGGCGGCCGACGGCGCGATGACGTCGATCTCCGGAACGACGATCTGTTCGATTTCCTCGAGCGGAACGTCGGCCACATGTTGGATCGACGCGGTGATGCGCCGGGTGGCGTGATTGATCGTCAGCAGCGTCACTTCGACGTCTTGCCCGGGACTGTATTGGGCCACGGAGTCGAACTCGCCCTTCGGAACCATCGCCAGAATGCCCGGAATGATCTCGACCAGCAAATAGTTCGGCGTCACTTTGACGACTTGCGCCGTCAGTTTATTGGTTTCGTACAACTTGTCCGCATGCTCGTCCCACGGATCGGGAAGCGCGTGCTTGAGCGACAAGCTCACCTTTTTAGCGTCGGGATCGAACTTCATGATCTCGACTTGCACCACATCGCCGATACGCGCGACTTCCGAAGGATGCTTGATGCGTGCGTACGACAGCTCGCTGTTGTGAATCAAGCCATCGATGCCGCCGAGATCGACGAACGCACCGAAATCGGCGAGACGCACGACGATACCTTCGCGGATCTGTCCCACTTCCAACGTGTCGAGCAGCTCTTGCTTCTTGGCCTGCAGCTCTTCCTCGAGTACTAAGCGCTGCGACAGGACGACGCGATGGCGCTTGTGATCGAGATCTATTACCTTCAAACGCAAACGCTGGCCGACCAATTCATCGAGATTGCCGACGGGTTGGCGGCGAATCTGTGAAGCCGGAACGAATCCGCGCATGCCCAGATCGACGAGCACGCCGCCCTTAACGACTTGCGTTACCGTCGCTTCGATCACTTCATCGCGCTCGTGCGCTTCGATGACCTTTTCCCACGTCTTGAGCGCGCGGGCACGACGCTCCGACAGGAACAGCGTTCCGTCGAGATCGTCGATGCGGTGAATCATGACTTCGAGCGTATCGCCGACTTTGAGCAGCTTCGGCTCGACAGCGAGCGACAGCTCGCGGAACGGAAGCACGCCTTCGGACTTACCACCGACGTCGACGAGTAATTCGTCTTTGTCTTTCTGGACGATTGTGCCGGTTAGAACTTGGCCTTCGTCGAGAACTTTGAGCGACTCTTCGTAAAGTTGCTGTTCGAGCGCGAGCTGATCTTCTTCGGGCTGTACGGGAGAGATTTCAGTCGTAGTGATGTTGGAGTTCCTACCTTCGTTATATTTTTTTTGTTGCGAACGAACGTTATCGCTGGCATCCGCGGCACCACCAGGTTCCGCGTTGACCGAGTACCGTCCGGATGACGGGTTTGCCACATCGTAGGCACGGTTCGCCGAGCCGGCCGTATACCGACAAGACGTTTTGAAAGCCTCCCCGTAACCCCCCGGCGTCGACATAGTCGTCGATGCTCGAACCGCGCATGGTCACCGCGCGATCCAGCACGTTGACGATAGCACGATGGAGCCGGAGAATCCGCGGAGCGGTCAACGACTTGGAGGGACGGCTCGGGCGGATGCCCGCCTCCCAGAGCGCTTCGCAAGCATAGATGTTGCCGATGCCCGCTATGCGCCGCTGGTCGAGAAGTGCCACCTTGACCGGCGTCGTTCGCCCCGCCAGCATACCCGTTACGGCCTTGACTGTAAAGTCTGGCGAGAGGGGCTCCACGCCGAGGTCGCGATCCCACGCCTCGTCCGGTTCGACCAGGCGCATCCGGCCGAAGGTGCGCACGTCGGCGAAGCTCAGGCGGGTGCCGTCGGTGAAGTGCAAGACGACGTGGGTGCCGGGATAATCGGGTTCTCCGGCGCGCTGCATCAACATACGCCCGGTCATGCGCAGGCTGGTCACCAGGCTTCGGCCCGAGGCCAAGTCAAGGATTGCGTACTTACCGCGCCGCCGTGCCGCCACGATTCGCTCGCCCGCCGCGGCGTCGACGAACGCGACACCGGGTGGCGCCACACCGATTTTAGCGAGCCGCACCTCGGCGCGCTCGATCTGTTTGCCGATCGCTGCCGCGGCTAAGCCGCGCACGATCGTTTCTACTTCAGGAAGTTCAGGCACCAGGCGACGGAATGCTCAAGTGGGTCCCGCGTTTGATCCCGTCCCGCGCCGCCTCACCCGACGGAAGCTCGATCACGTACTTCGCAACGCCCGGCTCTATTGGAATGGCCGGATCGGCGGCATTCCGCGGTGCCGGGGCCACCGCCGCGTCGACCAAACGAACCGTGCCGTCGGCAGCGACGAACACCATATCGAGCGGAATCAGTGTATCTTTCATCCAGAACGTCACCGGTCCGTCGTTGTCGAAAACGAACAGCATTCCGGTGTGTTCGGGCAACGACGTTCGATCCATCAAGCCGTGTTCGCGCTGCGGGTCGTTGCGCGCCACTTCCAGGCGCAGCGTCGCTTGCGGAGCGT
>JBDTKL010000080.1:0-3380 GCA_039935355.1 Candidatus Tumulicola sp. | reverse complement strand
GATGTCCGGAAATCCCGACGTCAGCCCGATACGGTCGCCGCGCTGGTGATACAGGTGATCGATGCTGTCGAAGGCTTCTTTTAGCAGGTCGCGGACCGGTTTAAATTCTTTCGTACCGCGTTCTTCGCCGATCGCATAGATCAGTTGCTGCGCGCGATCCAGCGACGCCGCGACGTCCTCTTCGCCTTCGTACCCGAGTTTGGTGACTTGCGTTCCGGCGCCGATCAACGCACGCAACGCGGCTTTCTCATGAACGATCGTGGCGTAATACCGCGCCGATGCCGCCGACTGGACCGTGTCCATCAACGAACTGATGTACGGCACTCCGCCGACGCGTTCGAGCGTGCCGCGCTGGCGCAGTTCTTCGCTGACGGTAATTTTGTCGATCGGTTCGTCGCGCTCGAACAAATAGACGAGCACGGCGTAAATCGATTCGTGCACGTGCGCGTAGAAATCGCCCGGACGTACGAGCTGCCCGACTTCACCCAGCATCTCTTTGTCGACGAGAATCGATCCCAACACAGCCATCTCCGCCTCGATGTTGTGCGGCGGAATGCGGTCGATCGGAGTGGGCGATGGTTGTGCGGTCATGGACGACGAGCAATCTTCCGGCGCGTCACCGGTGAATGCCTTGTGGAACGCTTGTTCATATTCAGTTCGCGCAAGACGTGTTCGACGTCGGGTACCGGTACGACTTCGAGACCGGCCATCGTCGCATCGACTTCGCGCGCGTTCTCACGTGGAATCACGACGCGTCGCATGCCGGCTTGCCGAGCCGCGTATAATTTTTCGACGATACCCCCGACGCCCCGAACCTTTCCTTGAATCGACAACTCGCCGGTGACCGCGACGTCTTGCGGCATGGGCACTTTCAGGATCGCGGAATACAGCGCCAGAAAGATCGCCAACCCGGCCGACGGCCCGTCGATATTACCGCCGCCCAAGACGTTGATGTGCAGATCGAAGTTCGCCGTGTCGATTCCGGCGAACGTCCGCAAGACGCTAGTCGCGTTGAACACCGAGTCTTTGGCCATCGAACCGGCGGTGTCGTTAAAACGCACCGTGCCTTTGCCGGGTGCGCTCGCGGGAAACGCGACGGCTTCGATCTCGATCAGGCTTCCAAGATAGTGCAACACACCCAGACCGAACGTCTTGCCGATTTCGCGTACGGCGCGCGCCTTGACCGGCGTATGCGGCAGCAAACGGCTCGTCTGCGCCACCGACGTCACGTCGTCTTCGGTAATCGCCGGCGCCGCCGGCTTTGCGCCCTCGGCGGCTTTCGCCGGTCGCGAACGATAGAGTGCTTGGCCGTACGCATCGGCCACGAGCTGCACGGCTTTGCGGCCTTCGATCGTATACGACGCGATCGCACGGGGCACGCCCCGAGTCGCGCGCGCGCCCAAGCGCTTGACCGCGCCTTGCACGATCGAAACGACTTGGTGCTGCGTGAGCGGCGAGAAAAATACTTCTGCGCAGCGCGACCGTATGGCGGGGTCGATGTCGTCGGGCTCGCGGGTCGTGGCCCCGATCAAAATGAAATCGGCCGGAGCACCGTCGCGGAACAGGCGTTTGACGTACTCCGGGACGTTGGTGGCGCTCTCGTCGTAGTACGACGACTCGAACATCACGCGACGATCTTCGAGTACTTTGAGCAGCCGCAGTTGCAGCGCGGCATCCATCTCGCCGATCTCGTCGATGAACAGCACGCCGCCGTGGGCGCGGGTCACGAGGCCGAGCTTGGGTTCGGGAATGCCGCCCTCGGCAAACTCGCGCCGGCTGCCTTGATAGATCGGGTCGTGGACGCTGCCCAGCAGCGGATTCACCGTTTCGCGCGGATCCCAACGCAGCGTCGTCCCGCTGGCCTCGACGAACGGCGCGTTTTTTCCGAACGGCGTCTGCGGACGGGCTTTGGCGGCTTCCAACGCCAGCCGCGCGACCGTGGTCTTGCCGACGCCGGGCGGACCGTAGAGTAACACGTGCTGGGGGAACGGCGAGCTGATCTTTGCCAGCAGCGCGCGCACCGCGGCTTCTTGTCCAACGATGTCCCGCAAATTCTGCGGGCGCAATTGACGTAATGCCGAGGCTGCGAGCGGCCGCTGGGACAACGCGTCGAGCTCGGCGAGCTTGGCTTGCGTCGCGGGCGTTTCCGGACCGCTGCTTTCGCGCAACGCTTCGAGCTTGAGGTCTTTGACGTACTCTTCGTGCCGCTGCGCCATCTTTTCGGTGACGCGTTTCTCCAACGCGTCCTCGGCGTTGCGCTGCGCCATCGTGTCCGCCATCGCATCTTCGATTTCCGCGATGGCTTTGCGCTGTTGGGCGCGCGTGGTTGCACGCTCGAGCGTCGGGTCTTCAAAGACCAGGCGCTGCAACGCGCACAGACGATCGGGGAGGTTGGCGGAGCGCATCATGCGCAAAGCGTTCACTTTGCCGGCGCGCAGGACGACCTTGTCCTGTCCCAACACCGACGCGAGCATGTCGTATAGCGCCGTTACGTAACGGCCCAGCTCGTCTTCAACGCCGAATTTCCGGCGGAAGCGCGACGCGTAATGCGATGCGTCCGGCACGGCCTTCGATTACATCGAGACGACGTCGACCGTCGCTTTGGCGGTTACGTTCTTGTGCAAACGAATTTCGACCGGGTACGAGCCCAGCGCCTTAATGGACGTGATCAGCTCGATCTTATGCTTGTCGATTGCAACGTCGAGCGACTCCGCGATCGCGGTTGCAACGTCGGCGTTCGTTACCGTGCCGAACAAACGGCCGTTGCCGCCCGCCTTGGCTTTGACGGCGACTTTAGCGGTCTCGAGGCGCTTGGCCAGCTCCTTGGCATCGGATAATGCCATCTCGTCGCGACGCCGCTGCGCCTGCTGCTGCGAACCCAGCTTTGCCAACGCGCCCTTATCGGCTTCGATGCCGAGCTTGCGTGGTACCAAGTAGTTGCGTGCGTACCCCTCGGCGACATCGACGATAGCGCCTTTTTTGCCGAGCGCCGATACGTCGGCCAATAAAATGAGCTTCACTCGCCGCTACTCCGAAACGTAGGGAAGGAACGCGATGATCCGAGCGCGCTTGATTGCGACGGTCAACAAGCGTTGGTGCTTGGCACAGTTTCCTGAAATGCGTCGCGGCACGATCTTGCCGCGCTCGGAAACGTATTTTTTAAGCCGGTTGATTTCGCGATATCCGATATCGATTACGCGGTCCGCGCAAAACTGGCACGGCTTGCGCTTGGGGCGCCGGTCTTTGACGGCGCGTTTCGTCCTGCTGGTAGCCATCGTTCGTCCTTTCGACTAGGTGGTTTTTGGTCGCCGGCGCTCGTTTCGAGCGTTGCGACCCTAGCCAGGTGACGCATCTTCGCGCCACCACCGGCCGCGGCCGGA
>JBDTKL010000079.1:0-4666 GCA_039935355.1 Candidatus Tumulicola sp. | reverse complement strand
GCTAGGATGCGCCGCCCGTGGCACGTGTAATTTCGCCGGCAATTTCCGCCGTACTAAAACCGCGCTGGCGCAGGCCACGGACGAAACGCTCGGCCGCTTCTTGCAGGCCTTCCCGCCGGTCGGCCCGCGCCGACTCGGGCGCCCGATCGGCGACGCGCGTTCCGCGCCGGCCCTCGCTGACGATCCAGCCTTCGTTTTGCACATCGGCGTAAGCGCGCGCGACCGTGTTGGGTGCGATTCGCAAATCACCGGCCAGCTGGCGAACCGTCGGCAGTAGCGCCCCGGCCGCCAGCGCTCCCGACGCGATCGCGCCGCGCAGCTGTTCGGCAATTTGACGATACGGTGGCGTCTCGAGCCGTTCGTCGACGTAGAGAAACGGCTCGTGGGTTACGTCAGGCAACGGCCCGCTCGAACTCCGCGGTAGAACGTCGCGAGAGAATGTAAATCGAAGCAGCGGTTGCGAAAAACGCGGCTGCCGCCAGCCAGAACGCCACATCGGTAAAGGTGCGATAGGCTTCGGGGACGAGCGGCGAGCTAGGAGCGATCAACACGAATGCCGGCGCACACGCGAGCAACGCCAGATTCATCACGCGGCCTTCGCGAACGCGGCGATCGACCGCATACTCCATCGTCGGATCGTTTCCGAACAGTAACGCCCGGCTCGACGCGATCTGCCACATAATCCAAATCAGCACGGCCGTCGCAAGAGCGACGACGACGACGGGCAAGCGCAGCGGAGCGACCCAGGCCATGAGAAAGACGCTTGCGAGCGCTGCACCGACCCCGACAACCAAGAACGGTTGAAACGCCTCGAAGGGCGAGCGCCGTACCATCGCGGCAGCCCGGCGCTGGGTGGCGCGATGCATGGCAGAATACGATAGCCACCTCGAAGCGGCCAGGCCCAAACAAAACACCGCGTAAGGGATCGCGTACGGAACGGCCGGCACGAGCTGGAGGGCGGCGGCTACCAACGCGAGGACTCCAAGCCAGAGGCGCCACGGTTGCGGAGACGCTTCGGCCTGCCGGCGAGCTTCCAACGTTCTGTCGAGTCGCGAGACTTGATCCGGCGTCAAGTCGTCGGGGGTGGGGAAATAACAGCCCGCGCCGGAGAGCCACAATTGGGCGTTGGGGCGCAGCAGCATCCAAGCCCCGCCGAGCGCAAGCAGTGCGGCCCAGAACACACGCATGATGAGCTCGCGATCGTGGACCGGCAGGTGGTGATAGTGCATCATTGTATCAACATGCTAATACAAATGAATGCTTTGTGTCAACCGTTTGGTACAAAGCGAAGGGCCGGCTTCGACGGACGAGTAAGGCGGGCTCCGTGGCGGCAAGCGGCGACTTCGTCGAACCCCGGCGACTCGGCGTTCTAGACGGTTTGCGCGGCCTGGCCGTGCTCTTGGTGCTGTGGTACCACGTGTGGGAGATTTCGTTTCTTCCGGCTCCCGTCGCGTGGTTAGAGTTCGTTCCGGAAACCGGCTTCATCGGCGTCACGCTGTTCTTCTATTTGAGCGGCTTTGTGATCGCGTACCCGTTCGTGCGCGAATGGCTAGCCGGCGGTCCGCCGCAACGCTGGGGTGAGTTTGCGTGGCGCCGGTTTATCAAGATCGTGCCGTCGTATGTGTTGTTCATCGCCATCGCGTACGCGCTCGGCTACGCACAAAAGCAGCCGGGCGCGTGGGCTCCGGCCGATATCCTGACCCATCTGCTATTCGTGCACACCTGGTTTCCGCAAACCTACGGAACCATCAGCGGCGTGTTGTGGACGCTGGCGGTGGAAGTCGAGTTTTATTGCATTTTCCCGCTCGTGTGGTGGTGCTTCCGGCGCAATCCCTGGCTGACCACTGCCGGTGCCGTGCTGATCGCCGCCGCGTGGCGGGCGTGGCTGGCGCACTGCTGTCTGCAAACCTGGTTTCCGGAATACTCCGAAAACTTGCCCGGGTATCTCGACATCTTTTTGTTCGGATCGATCAGCGCGTATGCGTACGTGCGTTTCGGCCCGTTGCGTTCGCGCGCCGGCAGCCTCGTGAGCGCGATGGCCGGATTGGCCGGCGCTGCGTGGCTGGTCGTTTTGCTGCAAAGCTTGTACGCCTACCGGCTCGCCGATCAATGGGCCGGCGTGTGGCAGATCGATCGCCGGCCGATGTTGGGCGCGGCGTTTTCGGTGCTGGCGTTGGGTTTCTTATGGGCCCCGCGGTGGTGGCAACTGTTACTGGATAATCCGCCGCTACGCTTCTTAGCGACGATATCGTACAACTTATATCTCTATCACCAAATGCTGGCACGCGAATTGTTGGCGTGGCGCATCCCGCCCTACGTCGGCCCGGCAAATTACGATCCGGTGTGGCAGCCCCAGTTTACCGCGATCGCGTTTGCGAGCACCATCGTGCAAGCGACGATCGTGACGTTCGGATTCGAACGGCCGTTATTACGCGTGCGCCCACCCTGGGCGCGCTCGCGACGCGGCGGGGCACTTGCGTCATCGTGCGACTCCAACGACAACGCGCAAACACCCTCATAGAAGTCGCGGTCGCGATCGCCGTCATCGCCATTGCCGCCGGCGCCGCCCTAAGCGCGTTTCTTGCGATTGGGCGGCATCGCTTCGAACGCGATCGCCGCGAGGCGCTCGAAGCGTGCGTACGCCGCGAACTCAGCACGGCGGTCGACATCGTGAAATACAGCGGAGGATCGATCGTTCCGGCGACCGTCGCCACCTCGCTCCCGATGCCGGGCAGATCTCCACTGGCGGCGGTCGTCTCACTGGCGGTTCAGCGAGCCGGCGGGGGGTGGCAGATCGACGTGTCGGCGCAAGCTTCCGGCGAAACAGCAGACGGCGGTGCGTCGCAACGTGCCGAGCTGCGAGCGACCGTTGCCGCCCAAGCGCCGGTGCCCGGTTCGGAGTTGCCGCGCGACGGGCTCGTACCGGCGCCGCCCGGGGCACCATAGCGTGCTGCTGCGGGCGTTGTTCGCGATCGGGCTGATGTGCGCGCTGCTCGAGCCGGCCGTGCGATCGGCCGCGGCCGGGGCGGTGGCGGCGCTGCACGAGCGCGCCGCGATGGCGGCCGGCGACGAAGCAGGGTTCGCGGTGGCGCGGGCGCGTCGCACGTTGGCTCGATGGGTCGCCGAAGGGAACGACGCGGGCGTCGCACTTCCGCCAAACGCGCAATTCAGCGCGCGATGTGTGGTGCGGAACGGCGACCATTGCGCGATTCGAAGCGCGGCGA
This sequence comes from Candidatus Tumulicola sp., assembly GCA_039935355.1. Taxonomy (GTDB): domain Bacteria; phylum Vulcanimicrobiota; class Vulcanimicrobiia; order Vulcanimicrobiales; family Vulcanimicrobiaceae; genus Tumulicola. Next base: position 1,442 of record JBDTKL010000079.1, on the reverse strand, counting down.
CGATCACGTGGAGTGCGCCGGGCGCGCCGCGCGCGAAGCCGTGTCCGAACGAGTCGTGCACTGCATACGATCAAGCCAACGACGACGTGAGCGAAGGGCGCGTTGAAGCCGCCGTGGTGGTAACGGCGGTCGAGGCCGGCGGAGTAGCGCTAGCGACACGAACGACACGCGTACGCTTTCGCACTTGGCGCGTCGCACCGTATGCCGCGTTAGACGGGCGGGGCGACGGCACGTTCTCACCGAATTTCGAAGATGCCGGTGACGACGGCGGCGCAACCGATGGGACGGGAACCTTGGCGACGACCGTTTACCGCAACGCGGTTACAGGGGCGACGATTCCCGCCAACGTTTGGCGCCCGCGTATTGCTCCGGCGGCCACCGCTCCCTTGCGGTGGTCGCCGTGAGACGCTTTACAGTTTGAAGATGCTCTTCGTCAAACCGGCGAAAACGGGCACTTCAACTTCTTTGCCTTGGAAACCGGTGACGAACGTCCAGATCCACAGCACGAACCAAATCAAGCCGAGGACCATCGTCAGCGGCACCGCGAGCGCCCACAGATGGATCAGCCCGAAGATGAAATCGATCGCGAACAAGAGCACGATGTAGGCGCCCCAAATCACGATCGACTGCGCGGCCGACCATTTGGCGAACCGGTTGGTTCCACCGCCGAGGAACATGACGATTCCGCCGATGATTCCCAGCAGATAGGCTAAGCCCGCGGCGACGTTGGGCTGTAAGCCAAACGGTCCATCAGTGGCGGGAGGCGGTGAGGAAACTGACATTGCACGGCCCTTTCATAAGTAGTGACGGTCGGTCGGTTGCAATGAACCACTGGCTTGGCTTTCGTACGTCCTCCCTCCTACCTTAAAAGCGCTGTGTCTTCGGCTGACGAACGCAAAGGCAGTGCGTTCACGTGCGCTCGTGTATGCGGGCCTGCTCTACGTTGCCGTCTGTTGGGGACTCAACGTGGTGCTGGTCAAGGCCGCAATCGACCGACTAGACCCGCTCGTATTCACCGGATTGCGCTTCGTCGCGATGACGCCGTTGGTTTTTGGACTGGTCGCCGCGACCGGACAACGCGTGCGGTTGCGACGGCGCGACGTGCCGTTGCTGGTGGCGTGCGCCGCATGCGGGTATGGCGCGTATCAATACTTCTGGATCTTCGGACTGGCGAATACCAGCGCGTTCGCGTCCTCGCTGCTCGGCGCGCTCGCACCGGTGTTCACGCTGCTCATCGTCGCACTCACCGGTGCGGAGCGTATTACGACCGGTCGCTGGATCGGCGCCGCCATCGCCCTCGCCGGTGTCGCAGTGTTTGAAGGAGCCTTTGCGGGCCATGCCACGTTTCGGCTCGGCGACGCATTGACGCTGTTGTCGTCGCTGTCGTTTGCCGGCTATAACGTTTTGACGGCGCGACTGGTCGGCCGCTATCCGCCGATCGT
>JBDTKL010000078.1:0-8734 GCA_039935355.1 Candidatus Tumulicola sp. | reverse complement strand
AACCGATGCTTGCGGGCGGCGGAACGCTCGGCAAATTGTCGGTGACGTCAACCTCGATCGTTTGTCCGGGCACGATGTCGAAGGTTGGTGCGACGCCGCCCATTCCGTCGTAGACGAACTCAGGCTGGCCCGTCGCCGGATTGATTTGCGCCGTCAGCGCTGCGCGCGCGACGCCGTGAATCGCACGAACGACCGGCGGCTCTGGAAGATCGATGACGCCGCTTGCGCTCGTGCCGAGCGTCCGAGCGGCTTGCAACGCCGGCATCGTTCCGGAAGCCGAATTATTGCACGCGGCTAGCGCCGCGCAGGCGCATGCGGCAAACAGCGTGCGCCGAACATCGTACATCACGGTGGCCACCGTATGCAGGCTATTCAAGTACGGTTCCTCCCCGAGCGGGCAGGCTACGCGCAGTCCCGGCCGAATTGCCGTGCTTTACGCTGCTTCCTCTGAGGAGTTTGGATGCGCCATTTTCGTTTTGCGCTCGCGGCATGCACGCTTACGTCGCTCGTCGCAGGCTGCAGCGCAGCCGGTGGCCCCCCGGCCGGACCGGGGGCCAACGCCGCCAACATGCCGCGCTTCATGCGCTTGACCCACACGCCGGCGTTTCCACCGCCGCACAAACATGCGATCACAGCGCTCATGCGCGAGAAGGCTCGCAAAGGCGGTTGGCAACCGCTCATGGCAACGTCGCCGTTCGTCAACGGACCGAGCACCGAAATGTTGATGACCGACGGGACCGTGATGGTGAACGATAGCTGTTCGCCCAACTGGTATGCGTTGACGCCCGATTCGAGCGGCAACTATCAGCACGGAAAATGGGTGCAACGCGCCTCGATGCCGTCGAGCTACGGTCCGCTGTACTTTGCTTCGGCGGTTCTTCCGGATGGCAAGCTGATCGTCCAAGGCGGCGAGTATAACTTCTGCTATTCGGCCGAAACGACGCTTGGCGCGATCTACGATCCCGTCGCGAATGCGTGGACGGCGGTCCAACCACCGAGCGGATGGAGCAGTCTCGGCGACGGCGAGTCCGTCGTGTTGGATGACGGCACGTATATGGTCGGCAACTGTTGTTTGAGCACGCAAGCGCTGCTCAACGAGTCGAACATGACGTGGACGCTAGTCGGCAACGGCAAGCAAGATTCGAATAGCGAAGAGGGTTGGACGTTGCTGCCCAACGGCAACGCGTTAACCGTCAACGTGTTCGATCCGCCGTATGCGCAACTGTACGTTCCGAAACAGCAAGGTTGGATCGCTGCCGGACAAACCCCGGCCAATCTAATCTCCGAATACGAGATCGGACCCGCAACCTTGATGCACGACAAGCGGGTGTTCGTGGCCGGCGGCAACGGCCAAACGGCCATCTATGATTCGACGAGCGGAAAATGGACTGCCGGTCCAACGTTTCCAATGCAAGATAACCAGCAGTTGGATACCGGCGATGCGCCTTCCACGATGCTCCTCGACGGAACGATCATACTTCCGGCGAGCCCCGGCGTGTACAGCACGCCGAGCACCTTCTTCTCGTTCAACGGCAAGAAGCTCAAACAGATTGCCGGCCCGCCGAACGAAGTCAACGACTCGACGTATAACTTCCGATTGCTGTTGCTTCCGACCGGCCAGGTGTTATCGGTCGATGGATCGAGCGACATCGAGATCTACACGCCGAAGAGCAAAAAGACGGTCGCGCTACCGCCCGTGATCTCGTCGGCTCCGTCGAGCATATCGCCCGGGGCGACGTATCAGATCGTCGGAACGCGCTTCAACGGCGAATCGCAAGTCAACATGTACGGCGACGACGCTCAGCAAGCCACGAACTATCCGCTAGTCCGCATCACGGCCGGCGGCAAGGTCTACTACGCGCGCACGCACGGCACGAGCTTCATGGGCGTGGCTTCGAACAAGAAAGTGACGACCAGCTTCGACGTACCGGCGGGAATCGCGGCCGGCCCGGCAACGCTGGTCGTCGTTACCAACGGTGTAGCGTCACAAGCCGTCAACGTGACCGTAGGAACCTAAGGTGCCGCTCCCGGCGGCAAACTTGCGTTGTTCACGCATTTGGCGCCGCCGGGAATTCTCGCCATCCGGCTCTCCCCCGAAGACGCCGGCGCCTTCATCAAGAAGTACAAGACGAAGCCGTTCGAAGCGTACGGGGTGGTAAAGAAAGATTGGGTCGTCGTTCCCGATGCGCTGCTCGCCAAGACTGCCGAGCTTCGCACCTATTTCGATCGCAGCTTCGAGTTCGTCCAGACGCTGAAGCCAAAAGCGGCGGCAAAAAAAGCTCGTCCCAAAACGTAACGGGCCGTTACAAGAACGGCGCGGGCGGTGTTCTAGCGGTATGACCCTGCCGCTTACCGTCCGGGACCGATGATCGCCGCAACCGTGGCACAAACCGGTACGTTCGAAGACGGCTTTCTGCGCCAGTATGCAGACGTCGTGCGTTGCGCGTACCGCGTTCTCGGCGACCGCGTCGATGCCGAAGATGTCGCCCAAGACGTTTTCATGCGGTTTATCGGCCGGCGCCTTCCCGAACCGTCCGTAATGCGCCTCGCAACCGTTCGAATGGCGCTCAACGCGCTACGTTCGCGCAAGCGGCGTCTCGCCCGCGAGCTGGCCGAGTATCGCTCGGCCCTACCGTCCGCATCGGATTCGCGTTCGATCGATCCGTTTGCGATCGTCGACGCGCAATCGCGAACGGTGCTGGTACGCGCCGCGCTCGTCCAGTTGCGCCCTCGCGATGCCGAGTTACTTTTGCTTCGCTACAGTGGAGCCGATTATCGCGACCTCGCGCAAACGCTGCACATCGACGGCGCACAGGTCGGCATGCGGCTCGCCCGGGCCGAGCGTGCGTTTAGAAAGGAAATCGACCGTGCCGCAATTCGATGATCCCACGTCGCTCGGCGACGGCGCCTTCGCCGAAGCTATGTTGCAATCCGATGACGTGCGCGTCGACGCATCGCGTGCGTATCGCGCGCTCGTCACGCGCTCGCAAATGCGGCGGCAATCCACTCGCCGGTTCGCGTTCTTCGCCGCCGTGGCGGCGTCGCTGCTGATCGCCTGCGCCATGCTACCCGTCGGTTCGTACGCCCAGCAGTTTTTGGCGATCTTCGAACCGCGCGAGTTCGTGCCGCTCTACATTAGCGGATCGGATCGGCATGCATTGGCCGGCGCGCCCAAGCTCCAAGATCTCGGAACCGGGCGCGTGCTCGCAGCCATGTCGCGCGTTCGAAAAGTATCCGTCGGAGCGATCGCGGCGGCCGGTTTCGACCCGAGGGTTCCGCCGGCGGCGTTGACGTCGGCGTCGGCCATAACATATTACTTTTTGCCGGCCGGTCACGCGGAGTTCACGTTTCAACGCTCGCGCGTGGCGGCGTACGAACGGCATTCGCAACGTAGTCTTCCGGCGATGCCGGAGAACGTGAACGGTACGCTCGTTCGAGTCACGAGTGGTCCCGGAGCCATCATCGAATACAAACGAGCGAACGGCCAGCAGTTCTCGATTATCGAACTACGAGCGCCCTCGGTCACGTCGAGCGGCGCATCGATGGCGACGATTGAAAAATATCTCACATCGATGCCGGGAGTTCCGCTCGATGTATCGCATCAGCTGAGCAACCTCGCAAACCCGGCGTCCATGTTGCCGGTGCCGATCCAAGCCGACAAAAATACTGCCCGGACGGAGACGATCGGCGGCGCGAAAGCGTTGGTCATCGGCGATCAAACGGGGTTGGGTTCGGCACTGGTGTGGCGTTCGAACGATGTCGTCTACGTCGTCGCCGGTTCGATCGCCGTTTCCGAAGCGAAGGCGCTGGCGAATGGCATCGAGTGACGCTGCGATCGATTCGTCGTCGTTAACGAAAGCGTACGCGCGTAACGGTCCGCTTGCGGTTGCCGATCTGACCCTGCGAGTCGAAGCGGGATGCGTCTTCGGATTTCTCGGTCCGAACGGCGCAGGCAAGACGACCGTTCTCAAAATGCTCCTGGGACTCACCACGCCCTCGTCGGGACGAGCGTCGCTTTTCGGTACGCCTATTGGAATTCCGGCGTCGCGGCGCGGCGTGGGCTACTTACCGGAGCTATTCCGCTATCCCGCGTGGCTGAGCGCCCGCGAAACGTTAGCCCTGCACGCATCGCTGGCGAACGTCGTCCGCTCCGTTCGAGACGCCGAGATCGAACGGGTTCTCGCGCTCGTTGGCCTGGACCACGCCGGAAACCGGCGCGTCGGAACCTTTTCGAAGGGCATGCAACAGCGGCTCGGTCTGGGTGTCGCACTATTAGGAAACCCCCGGCTCGTCTTTTTGGACGAGCCGACGTCTGCGCTGGATCCGGTGGGGCGCGCCGACGTTCGCGATATCGTAGGAACGCTGCGCGATGCGGGAACGACCGTTTTCATCAACTCGCATCTGCTCACCGAAGTCGAGCGCATCTGCGATCGCGTCGCTTTCTTTCGCAACGGGGACATCATCGCGGAGGGTTTGATCGCCGACGTCGTCCGAGCCCCGAGCGGCGTGAGCATCCGCACCGACGGTGCCGACGAAGCGGTCGTTGCGCGTGCGCTTCGTCCTTTTGGAGCCGCCGAGTTCGTCTCCGGCGAAATCCGCCTTGCGGACATCGATTCCGCTCGAGTTCCGGACGTCGTTGCAGCGTTGGTCTCCGCAGGCGTCCGCGTGCGCGAAGTTGGCTCCACTACCTACTCGCTGGAAGAGCGCTTCCTCGAACTGATGTCGTCCGCATGTTAACGCTCGTTCTAGATGCAATGCGCGAGACGGTGCGTCGAAAATTCGTGCCGGCGGCGGCCATTCTTACGACGGCCGCAACGCTCTTAAGCGTCTGGGGCTTTTGGAGTTTGGCACACCTTCATACCGCCGCCGGTCGACCGATCTCGTTCGTCGAGATGCGTTCGACCACCGCGGTGCTGGTTATTTTCGGCGGATTCTTATTCAGTTTCGTGCTTGCGTTTGGAGCGGCCGTCCTCGCGGCGCCGGCACTCTCGACCGATCTCGAGTCGGGCCTGCTGCTGCCCATCCTCGCGCGTGCCATCCCGCGCCAACGCATCGTCGTGTCGAAAATCGCCGGGCTGGCAATCGTACTGGGAATCTACGCGGCCACCGCGAGCGTGTTGGAACTGTGCGCCGTGTACGTTACGACGGGCTACATACCGCCGAATCCGCCGGCGGCAATCCTCGCGTTGTGGGGCGTTTCTGCGGTCCTCCTGTCGCTCACAATGGCGCTCAGCGTTCGCTTACCGGCGCTCGCCAGCAGCTTGGTGGCTGTGATGGGGTTCGGTCTCGCGTGGATGATCGGAATCGTCGCCGCATTCGCGAACGTCTATCACAATGCAACGCTCGCTCGTGTGGGCGTGATCTCGCAGTTGCTGCTTCCGTCCGACGCGATGTGGCGGCTCGCAGCCTACCAGTTAGAACCGGTTGCGATGCTCGGGCGCAACGGCGGATTCGGACCGCTCGGGCCATTCTCGGTCGCATCTCCGCCACCGCCCGCGATGGCATGGTGGACGGTCGCGTGGTGCGCCGGCATCATTGCTCTCGCTTGCTGGATGTTCGCGCGGCGCGACGCATGAGCGAATCGTGGTACGCGAGCATGTTACCGGCCGTCTTCATGAGCGTATCGTTGCACGACGCCGTCAGCACGAACGTTCCCGAATCGTCCCACGGTATCGGCGCATTGGTGGCTGCAAATCGCTCCTTCTTGGCCGGTGACGATGCGGCCGGGATGCAAGCACTCGAACGCGCGTGGCAAGATCGATCCGAAGAACCTCGCGTCCGACTCTGGGCCGCGAACGTGTTGCGGTCTCGCGGCGTCGCCGTTTCCGGTCCGGGTTCGGATACCGTTCTAGGAGTGGTCTTTCAAGTGCCGGTCGATGGCGGAATCGATACGGTAGCAGCCTATGAGGACGGCACGTTTCGCTATTACAACGCCATCCGCGGCGCCGTCATGGTCGAGCCGGGAGCCGAAGCGACGGTCAACGCGGATGCAAAAGAACTCGTCCGGCTCGCATCCGGCCTTCCGCCGCAGACCCCGGCGCTCGATCGCCCCACCATTTCAGCGTTGACGCCCGCAAGGACGATCGTCGGGAGCGACGACAACGCGGCCGGGCAGGCGATATCGCAAAAAGCGCTTGTGACCGTTACCTATGCGATGGGTTTGAGCGATCGTCAATCGGCAAGCGAATAACGCACAGCGCGCCGCCATCATCGCGATTGCGAAGCTCGATCGACCCGCCGGCACGCTCGACGACTTTGGCCGCGATCGATAAACCGAGACCCGTTCCGCTGGTTCCCTCCGAGGTTTCGCCGCGGTAAAACCGGTCGAATCCCGAACGTATGTCGTCCTCCGAAAACCCGATGCCGCGATCGGCCACCGTGATTTCGCACCAGCCATCGACGCGGCGCACCTCGATCGTAATCGGCGCTCCGCCGGCATATTTCACGGCGTTATCGGTGAGCGCAATCAGCGCTTCGCGAAACTCGTTTTCCGCCGCGCTCACCAACACCGGAGCCGGACCGACGGCGATGCCGATGCGGCGTTGCGCTTCAGCGGCAAATGCGTTCGGAATCTCGCGCGCCACGTCGCGCACGTCGAAGATCGTTTCTTTGAGCGGGGCTGCGTGTTCGAGCCGCGCCAACACGATCAGCTCGTCGATCAGCGTTTTCATCCGGCGGCTTTGATCGAGCATCTTCCCGATCGGAACCGCGGTCGTTTCGTCCGTCGTGCGCGTCGCCATCGAGCTGAGATACCCCATAATTACGGTGAGTGGGGTTCGCAACTGATGTCCGGCATCCGCAACGAACTGTCGCATCTCCGCACTGGCGCGAGCCCGCTCGTCGAGCGCTCGCGTAATTTGTTCGACCGCTCGATTATACGCGTGCGCTAGCTCGCTGACTTCGATCGTGTTGTTGGCCGAAACGCTAGCCGGGGTAAAATCGCCGTCGCCGAAGCGATTGAGCGCTGCCGTCGTGCTTAATAGCGGATCGAGCGAATTGGCGGCCACGACGATTGCAATCCGCCACGCCGCAACGATGACGACGGCTGCCAGCAGTAGCATTGCTACGGCATAAAACTCGACCGCCCGCGCATAAAAGGCCGGCGCGACGAAGAGCAGCGTGCGTGCGTCGTCGTGCGAGACTTCCATGGGACGAACTTCGTCCATCAACAAATGCACGACGATATTGGTGTTGAACGGGCCGCGCGGCGGACCGCGGCGGTCGCCTCCATGCGGCGCGCCGAATCGACCTTCGGTGTGTGTGACGACCGGCAACGGAGCAAGATGCTCGTCGAGATACGTATCGAGGCCGCGGAGATCGCCGGGATGTTCTGCGGCGTATGGAGCCGCCAGCGCCGGCACTTGCCGCGACGCCGAAAGCAGCGCTTCGTGACCCTGATACGCCAGCATTTGCGTGCCGAGAACGGCCGTCAGCGCGGCGAGACACAAAACGACGAGCGCGCCGGTGGTAATGTACCACGTGATCAGGCGGCTGCGAAGGGAGGCCAAGCGTCTCCGTTACGAACGCAGCGTGTAGCCGGCTCCGCGCAGCGTGACGATCAGCGGCTCGTCTTCTCCGGCCGCATTCAACTTGATGCGCAGATAGCGGATGAACGTTTCCACGTTATTTTGCGAGACGTCGGAATCGAAACCCCAAACGCGATCGATCAAATCGTCTTTGCTGAACACGCGGCGCGGCTCGCGCATAAACGTTTCGAGCAGCGAGAACTCACGCGTGGTCAACACGATGTCGCGCCCGGCACGTGCGACGGTGCGCCGGTTGCGATTCATCTCGAGATCGTTGAAGGTGAGGATGTCCGGCTGGTCGAGTTGCGGCCGGCGTAGCGCCGAACGGATTCGCGCGATCAACTCCGGCGTTTCGAACGGTTTGGCCAGATACTGGTCGGCGCCGCGTTCCAAGCCGAGTACTTTATCGCCCGTGTCGCCTTTGGCACTCAAAATAAAGATCGGCGCTTGTGTAAGCGCGGGAAATCGCGGAAGAATGCTCACGCCGTCGATTTTCGGCATCATGACGTCGAGCAGAATCAACGCCGGTTCCCACTCGCGCGTCAGTGCTAGGCCGGCGGGGCCGTCTCGGGCAGTGCGAACTTCGAAGCCCGCCAGCTCCAGCTCGGAACTGAGGAGACATCTGATATCTTCCTCATCGTCGACGACGACGATGCGAGCTCCCCGTGCGTCCATATACCTCTCTTAGCGCGCCCAACTGAGGCCAACCTTGGATTCTCGTCAGAACGACCCAAGCGCCCGGCTCTACGCTAGGCCCATGAGGTTCGAGCCATGAAGTGGCCAGTTGCTGCAATTCTCGGCGGCATCTTGGCCGGCGCACTGCTAAGCATCGTCGTCGAACTGTTGCTGGCCTATGTCGTCGTTCGCTCGGGCGCGCTGCCGGCTAACGCCGATGCCCGGCCTCCGGGCTTGGAGCGCTGGATCGCTCGGACGTCGCTGCACGCGGCCATCCAGCGCGAGGCGCCCAAGGGCGACAATCCCGTGCAACCGACCGGCGCCAATCTCGCCGCCGGCATGAAAACATACGTTGTAAACTGCGCCGTCTGCCATGGTGTGGCCGACGGAAACGCCACTAACGTCGCGGCGGGTCTATACCAACGCCCGCCGCAATTCGGCGCGCACGGCGTTGAGGACGACCCGCCAGGCATAACGTACTGGAAGGTGTATCACGGGATCCGTTTTACCGGAATGCCGTCCTACGCGGCCAG
>JBDTKL010000077.1:0-9577 GCA_039935355.1 Candidatus Tumulicola sp. | reverse complement strand
GAACGATCTGCAGGACGCCGGTTCGACCGCGAGCGCGGCGTTACGACGCACGCCGTTTTATTCTTACGAGACTTGGATCCGGAAGCGGTCGGCGACGCGGGCGCCCACGCGACGCATTACGAGGCCGTTCCCGTCGAAGGATTTCGTAGTTTGCTGCGGGCGCTTCCGGACGACGCGGTGCGGCGTTCCACGTTCGTCGACGCCGGCGCCGGCATGGGTCGCGCGGTACTTTTAGCGCTCGAATACCCGTTCGCACAGATCGTCGGCATAGAGATCTCGCCCGGACTGCACGCGATCGCGACCGACAATCTTGCAAAGGCGCATTTGTCGGTACGGCGTTGCTTCGACGTACGACTCGTTCGCGCCGACGCGCGCCGCTATCGTTTTCCACCGGGCGACCTGGTCGTGTTCCTCTACAATCCGTTCGACGGCGAGGCGCTCGACGCGATGCTCGATCGGTTAGCCGCACGGCGTAAGCGCGGCACCGAATATATTCTGTATCACACGCCGGTGCATTCGGACCGGATACGGGAGCGCGGATACATCGAAGTCTACGCCGAGAACGAAATGCTGGCGGTATTCGGGCCGGTCGATTCAGGCGTTGCCGAGAACGTCGCGGTCGCGCTGCCCATAGATATTCAACAAGATGCCGACGGCGGCGAATTCGGTAAGAATGGCCGAACCGCCGAACGACACGAACGGCAGCGGAATTCCGGTGATCGGCATGATGCCGATCGTCATACCGACATTCACGAGCACGTGAAAGAACAAGATGCCGACGATGCCGGAGGCGAGCAGTAACCCGAAGCGATCGCGCGCCGCGAGCATCGATCGAATTCCGCCGTACAACAGCATGACGTAGATCGCCAGCAACGCTGCGGCGCCGGCGAATCCCCACTCTTCGGCCAACACGGTAAAGATAAAGTCCGTCGAGTTTTCGGGAACGAAATGCAGTTGCGTTTGGGTGCCGTGAAACAGGCCGCGCCCCAACCATTCGCCGCTTCCCACCGCAATTTTGGATTGGTTGAGGTTGTACCCCGCGCCGAGCGGATCGAGTTTTGGATTGAGAAAGACGAATAAGCGAGTCTTCTGAAACGGTTTGAGGACGACCGACGTCCCTACCGCAACCGCACCGACCAACAAGACGCCGAGCGCATAGATCGCAAAATCGCCTAACTTCGGCAGGCCCATGAAGAGCTGAACCGACAGCAGTGCCAGCAGCACCAATGCGGTACCGAGGTCGGGCTGCTTTAAGATCAAGAGCGCGGGCACGCCGGCGACCAGCAACGGCTTCCATAAATCTTGTAGTTTGTCGTAGGATCCGCGACACAGCGTCGCGGCAAGCGCGATGGCGACGATAAGTTTTGCCGGTTCCGACGGTTGAAACGTTCCTAACGGTCCCAGCGACAACCAGCGCTGTGCCCCGAGCGCACTGTGGCCTCCGCGTAAAATGAACAACAGTAACACGAGATTGACGACGTATAAGCCGATCGCCCATCGTTGCCAGTTGCGATAGTCCACGAACGATAAGCCCGTCATGACGCCGATTCCGAGCACGACGTACAACATTTGACGGCGTACCTCGGCGGCAACCTGTTCGTCGTGTAGCCCGGCCGAATCGATGCAGACGAGGCCAACGACCGTGGCCGCCACGGCTGCCACTGCGAGCGGCCAGTTGAAGTTGCGGAAGAAGCGTCTGACGTCGCCGCGTAATGCGACGCTCGCCACCGCGCTCACGGTGCCGGCGCGGCTTCCGGCGACTGTGGCGCTCCCGCCATTTTTCGCTTGCGCCGGCGGCGGCGCCGTTTCGGATCGGCGACGGAAGCGTCGGGTGTTTGCGCGTCGACCGGCGTTTCGGCGACTGGCGTTTCGGCGTTCGGCGTCTCCGCGACGACGGGTGTTTCGGAGCCGGACGTTTCCGCGCCGAGCGTTTCGCCTGCGGGCGCGTCGGGATCGATATCGGCCGGCGCGGCCGCGACGACCGGTGCCGCTGCGACCACCGGTGCCGTTGCGTGCCCGTTGCTCGAGCGGTTGACCGCGAGGATCGGAATGTTGGCCAGCATCGCCAGCGCTTTATCCTGCTGTTCGAACGTGACGTCGATCTTCTCGCGGTCGACTTCGACGTAGCGCGAAATGACGTCGACCAAATCGCGCTTCATCGCCTCGACCATGTCGGGCGCCAACTCGAGATGATCGGTCATCAATACGAGTCGAAGCCGTTCCTTGGCGGTCGAGCTCGAACCCGACTGGCCGAACAGCTTCCGGAAGAAATCGATCACGGGCGCCGGCCTCCGAACCACGCGCCGACGCGCGACAGCAGCGATTCTTTCTGTTGCGGCATCGGTGCCGGCACGTCTTCGCCGGCGACCCGCGCCGCGATCGCACGGTACGCAGCGGCTGTCGGCAGATCGGTGCGCAACGCCACCGGTTCGCCACGATTGGTCGAAACGATAATTTCCGGTTCGTCCGCAATCACGCCCAGCAACGGCAATCGCAGGATCGCGTTGACGTCCTCCACCGACAACATCTTGCCCTTTCGAACGAGGTGCGGACGAATGCGATTGACGATCAATTGCGGGCGGAAGCGATTGCCGAGCAAGCCGACGACGCGATCGACGTCGCGCACGGCCGACACCTCCGGGGTGCAGACCACGATCGCTTCTTCGGCGCCGGCAACGGCATTTTTGAAGCCGGTTTCGATGCCGGCGGGACAATCGATCAGCACGTACTCGAACCGTTCGCGCAGCGCGCGAACCAAGTCGCGCATCTTATCGATATCGACGTCCTCTTTTTCGCGCGACTGCGCCGCGGCCAAGAGAAACAGCGACGGGCTGCGTTTGTCGGCCACCAATGCGTCGTCGAGCGTCGCGCGCTCCTCGATGACGTCCAGCACGTGATGCTGCACGCGGCTTTCGAGCCCGAGCACGATGTCGAGATTTCGCAGCCCGACGTCGGCATCGACGAGCACCACGCGCGCTCCACGCTGAGCCAGGGCCGTTCCGAGGTTTGCGGTAGTCGTCGTTTTACCGACGCCGCCCTTGCCCGACGTTACGACGATCGCGCGACCGAGTTTGGGCGCGCCGTCCGTGGCCGGCGCTTCGGCGGTTTCGTTCAAGACGTGCATGTTTACCCTGCTTTCTTTCCACCGAATAACCGGCCTAGCAGACCCTGTTGGTCGAAACGCGTGAACGGAACGATCTCGCCTTCCAGCCTGCGCGCGATATTATCGTACACGCCGCGCAGGCGGTTGTTCTCTTCGAGCACGACCGGTGTGCCGCGATTCGTCGTGTCGATAATCTCTTCGTCGTCGGGAACGATGCCGAGCAGTTCCAGCGCCAAGATTTCGCAGACGTCGTCGACCGACAACATGTCGCCGCTGCGCACCATTTCGGGACGCAAGCGATTGACGATCAGCCGGGAGGGCATTTGTCGATCTTGCAGCTTTCCGACGACGCGGTCGGCGTCTCGAATCGCGCTCACTTCCGGCGTCGTTACCACGATCGCTTCGGCCGCGCCGGCGACGGCATTGCGAAACCCGTTTTCGATGCCGGCCGGGCAGTCGATGAAGACGTACTCGGCTTGTTCGGCAGCCTTTGCGACCACGCAAGCAAACTGCTCTTGCGTGATCGCGTCTTTCTCGCGGGTTTGTGCGGCCGGTAAGATCGACAGCGATTCGAATCGCTTATCTTTGATTAACGCTTGGCGGAGTTGGCAACGCCCTTCGACGACTTCGACCAAGTCGAAAACGATACGCTTCTCGAGGCCCATTACGAGGTCGAGGTTGCGTAATCCGATGTCGGCGTCGATCAAGATGACGCTCCGGCCGCGCTTAGCCAGTGCCGCGCCGAGGTTGGCAGTGGTCGTGGTTTTGCCGACGCCGCCTTTGCCCGACGTCACGACGATTTGACGTCCGTTCATCGCGACGCATCCTCGACGACGGCCGGAAGACGGTCGAGCGGCACGACCGCGATCTTGCCGTCGAGCACGAAGGCCGCCTCGGGCTGGTTCGAACGGCGCTGCGGCCGCTCCAATTCGGCACCGATGAAGGAAGCGATGCGCAGCTGGGTCGGGTCGAGGTCGAATGCCATTACCCGCGCCGCCGCGTTACCGCCGGCACCGGCATGCGCAACGCCCGCCAACCGGCCAAAGACGGCGATATCGCCGAACGCCACTATTTCCGCTCCGGGGTTAACATCTCCGACGATCACGACGTTTCCTGAGTGATGCACGCTTTGACCCCCGCGCAGGGTCGCGTCGTGGTACAGCGCCGAGGGCCGGTCCTCGACTGCTCGCAACCCGCTCTGAACGGGAGTGCCCGTCGCTGCGCGTTGTGGCAGCCGAGGCACGCTGCCTTCGCCGCGGCGCCGTCGCGCCGCGATATCGGCCCGCGCGCCGGCGAAGTCGGCGATCAGCGATCGCGCCGACGGAGAAAGCTCGCTATCGCTCGGTTCGCGGGCCGGACGCAACCGCAACGCGGCGGGCGGCGTTTGGGCCGGCTCGAAGCGCAATCCAGCTTCGGCAGCGAGACGCTCGGCGGCCGGTCCCCCCAAAATACCCTCCAAAACGATCCCGGCGTTCTCGAGAGCGGCTCGCAAGCGATTCCACTCTTCGGGTTGCGGAAGGACGTCGCCCAAACGCGCCACAGCCGGCGTGCCGCGATAAAAACCGGGGCGTTGCGCCAGCACGCCTTCCAGCTCGCCGAGGGCTTCCTCAAACGCCCGCCCTGCGAGAGCTATTTCGAGCCCGCGCCGGCGGCCGCGCAAAATCGTCACGTCGTTCTCCGAATACTATGACCTGGTCGAGGCGGTTATGAGAGCAGTCCGCGTCAGTTCACGCTTGCTGCCACCCGGTCCCCGTCGCCATCCACACAGGATTCGCAAGTTCTTGCTATTATCCACAACTCGTACACAAGCCCCGGCGCGAATGCCGGACTCCTACGAACTGCCAAAGAAAGCCGCTGGTGCTATGCGCCGTCTTCTTCCCGCGCTCGTCGCGTTGTCGCTTTTGTGCAGCCTGTGTCCCGCCCCGGCCGTCGCGATGTCGACCGCGGCCGAGATTCAACTCGGTCAGTCGGAAGACCAAGAGATCGTCGCCGGCAGCGTGATCGAAACAGATCCGCTGATGAACGCGTACGTTCAGGGCATTGCCGAAAATCTTTGGAACCAAGTCGCGCGCAAAGACGTGCCCTACTCGATCAAAGTCATCAAGGACGATAGTATCAACTCGTTCGCGACGATGGGCGGCTTCGTGTACATCGACGAGGGCCTCATCGACTTCGTGCAGTCCGACGATGAGTTTGCCAGCGTCATCGGTCACGAAACCGGTCACATCGAGCGGCGCCACGTCATCACCACGCAATCGAAAGCGCAGATCCTCGACATCCTGTTCGGATTGGCATCGATGTTCTCGCCGCTGATCTATAACTTCGGCGGCCTGGCGGAAGCCGGTATTATGGCGAAAATCTCCCGCGAAGACGAGTTACAAGCCGACCGCTACGGATTGCAATTGATGTCGCGCGCCGGCTACGACCCGGAGTCGATGGTCACGATGATGGCGCACCTCGGCGTGCTGCAAGACGAGCACAGCGATCTGTTGACCAAGTATCTGCAAGACCATCCGGATCCCAAGAACCGCGTTTCGCATCTAATGGGCTATCCCGAGCTGGATCCCAAAAACGTGACGACCGCGCAGCAACTCGTGCAATCGTCCAGTGACGAAGAACGCGCTCGCTACTCTTTTTCGGAGTACCGGTTGCACCAAGTGCTGGCCAAAGAGCCGCAGAATCCCGAAGCGCTCCTCGAGCTGGGCCAATCCGAACTTGCCGAGGGCCAAACCAGCAAGAGCGAACAGACGCTAGCCGAGGCGGCGCAACTCGGATCCGCGCAGACGCGCGCGACCGCCAACCAGCGCATCGCCGCGCTCCGGCAGATGGAAGTGCAGCGCGTTAATCTCACGCATCCCAACCTGCCGAAGCTGCAAGCGGCCGTGCAATCGGCCAAAACCGCACAGGTGGCTGCTGCGACCCAAATTCAAGCGCGCGCATCCGAGGGCAAAGATCAGATCAAAGCGGTGAACAACCGCATGAACTCGTTGCAATACGAGATTCCGGATCTCAGCCGCATCAATATCAAGCGCGGCTCCAAAGTCGAAGCGATCGTCAAGAATTTGAACTTGATGTCGCGCTCGATTAATAGCGCGCTGCAAGACGCCGGAGACGCCATCGGCGGTGTCGGATCGCTAGAAGTCAACAAACAAAGCGGCTTGCTCAAAGAAGGTTCGACGATCTACGACGAGATGCTCGCGCCGTTTTCTTCCTCGCCGATCCCCAGCGATTCGTTGGCGATCTTGCCGAGCTATCCCCAAATGCTAACCGCCATGTCGACGGCTAACGAAGAAATGTTGCGTTCCGTCGATGCGTCGCGCGCGTCGCTGACGCTGCTGGATCAATCGCTCGGCGACTTGGACGATTTCCTCAAACAGCTCGACCAAGTTCGCATGGGGTATAACGGCGATATCGGTCAAGAATCGTATGCCGGCATCGAGCCGCTGATGAAAAAGAACGTCGCCGAATTCGACGCGGCCGCCAGCGCAGCGTCGCAGGCCTCGCAACTGTATAACATGGCGCGCACGCGGCAACTTTCGACGCGCATCACGCTGCTGGGATTGGGCACTTCGCCCCAACGCTACTCTTCGTTGCAATACGCGTTACAACAGCGATTCGGTTCGACGGGTCTGGACTATCGCTCGATGCTGCGCAACGGACTGACGCCGGGCGACGTAACGGTTGCCACGATCGTCGCGGCCGATATCAAGAGCACGCCCGAAGCGATCGTCGCCGAAGCCCGTAGTTCGAACGAAACGGTCGTCGACGTCGCTAACGCCCACGGGATGCACGCTTGGCCGTTGGAAATCTTCACCGGTTTGGTGTATCTCGACTTCACCGACGATCCGTTCAAAGAACTGCGCAAAGCCGACGGCACCGAGTCCGTCGAGCTGTCGCAGTTAGGTCTGTAAAGGCGGTCGACTCCTCATGGCATCCGTGATCCAGGTACGCAACATCTTCCGGCTGGTACGCCGCGGTATCGACGTTCGCACCATTCAAGCCCACGTGCAACGGCCGTTCCGCTTTCTATTAGGCGGAGATCCGGCACTCGTCGGACAGTTGCGCGGTCTCTTGCTCTCCGGGCATGAAGACGGCGTACCCCTCGACGCTGCCGCCTGTCTCGAGACGTTCGTACCGGGTAATGTGCAGAACGCTACGGGCGACATTCGCGCCGCCATCTTCATCGGCCGGCCGGGCGATGCGGCGGGCGCCGATCTCGGCGAACTGCGCCGGTTGAACGTTCCGTTATTTTTGTTGACGATCGATGACGCAGTCGCTGTTTCGTCGGGACCGCCGTCGGCGCCGGCACCGGGGATCCCGGCCGAGTACGTCGCGCCGGAGATCTCGCGCGACGCGCTGCGCCACTCGTTTTTCACGCACTTGGTCGATAGTTCGCGCGGCGTCGAAATCGCCGTCGGCCGCAGGTTGCCGCCGCTGCGCGAAACCGTCGGTTCCAAACTCACGCGCGATGCGGGTAAGAACGCGTTGAAGGTCTCGGTCGCCAGCGCCGTCGTCGACCACGTACCGGTGCTCGGCGCCGTGCTGGGTGCGTTCGCGTCGGCCGGCGATATGATCGCGATCACCGGCATTCAAATGATGCTGCTGCTCAACATCGAGGCGGCGTACGGTCGCGATCCCGACTTGCAGCGCATGTGGCAGTTGTTGCCGGTCGTCGGCGGCGGATTCGGCTGGCGCACGCTGGCGCGCGAACTCAGCGGATTCATACCGGTGGCGGGAATCGCGATCAAAGGAGCGATCGCCTATGCCGGAACGATCGTCGTCGGCGAAAGCGTCACGTTCTTACTCGAAAATGGCCGCCACATGAGCGGCGAGCAAGCCAAGAAGATTTTCGACCGCACGAAGAGCGACGCGATGACGACGGCGCGCGACCTCGTCACGAAATTCCGCAACAAAACCTCCGGCGATTCATAACCGCTCGAGTAACGCCTCGGGCGACTTACAGTCGCTCGAGCAATGCCTCGTCCTCGTAGGCCTGCATTTCCGGCGGCAGGCGGTCTCGTACGCGCGCCGCGATTTGCGCTGCAAGTTCGACCCTGCGCACCTCGGAGAGCGCATCGCGCCGCTCCAAGAATCGCGCGACCAACGCTCGCTCGTCGCCCGAAAGATAACGCGTCGCGCCATAGACCGGTTCGCCGGCCGCGCGTTCGGCCGGAAGGCCGAGGGCCGCGTCGCGCACGACGAGCGTTCCAGCCGCAAAATCTCCTAACCGCTTGTTCTCGTCGGAGAGAATCGCGCTGACCGCGGCGATCGCGTAATATCCCAGCAGCAATTCGCCGACGCGAACGAGATTGCGAACGACCGCGGCGCCGATGTCGAGCGGAAACCCGCCGTCGCGCACGACGCGAATACCGAGGAGCCGTTTGCCTGGCGTCTGACCGTTCCAGAACGCCTCGAAGACGATGAAATAGCCGAACAGCACCGCGAATAGCACGAACACCACGATCGCGGTTGCGATCGCCGCAACGACCTTGTCGGTGGCAGCTTCGTGACGAGCCGCCGGCGGGGCGTGCGACCCTGCCAGCGCGAGGCCGGCAATAATCGCGATGAGGATCGCGATTTGGATCGACTGGTCGACCAGAACGGCCAAAAACCGGCTCCCTAATCCGGCCAAATGATACGTCAGCTCCACGCTTTCCGGCGTTCTGACGTCGAGGTTGCGGTCCATCACGCGCGGCTTCGCCTCCGGGAACCCGTCGGCCCCGGTCGAATCGGCCGTTTCATCGATGCGATCGCAAACGCAGTTTCGGAACGCGCGCCAGGCGTCGTGGCAACGACTCGATGCGCTAGTCGTGCAAGCCGGCCGCCGCGGCGTGCGTTCGCTGCGCGGCGGTGCTGCGGCCGAAGCCGGTAGGCTCTATCGCTCGACCGCCGCAGATCTGGCCTACGCGCGCGGACGCGAGTTCGATGCAGCGCTCGTAGAATATCTCAATCGCCTAACCGCGCGCGCGCACGCTGTCGTCTACGGCGCGTCGGTAGCTAGCGGAACGGCGCGCGTTCGCACGTTCTTCTTCGAAACGTTTCCACGCGAGTTTCGACGCTCGATCGCCGCGATCGCCGTATGCACCGCGATTACGGTCGCCACGTCCGTTGGTTCGTATGCGGTCGTGCGAGCCCACCCGGACCGCGCCGCGGCGCTGCTGCCGCGCCAGTTGGTTCCGGACCGAATTCGAAAGAGCTTGCACGATTCCAACTTCGGCTTCGACCGCAGCTACTCGCCCGCAGTGTCGGCGCAGATCATCACCAACAACGTGCAAGTTGCGATCGTGGCATTTGCCGGATCGATCACGTTGGGTATTCTAACGGTGTGGATCTTAGCGTTCAACGGATTGATGCTTGGCGGATTGGCCGGCCTCTATACCAACGCCGGATACGGGCTCGATTTCTGGGCTACCATCGCGCCGCACGGCGTCATCGAACTGACCGCGATTCAAATCGCCGGTGCGGCCGGCCTGA
>JBDTKL010000076.1:0-3858 GCA_039935355.1 Candidatus Tumulicola sp. | reverse complement strand
GATCGGCTTCGGCGACCAATCCGCGCAGGCCGTGGTCAATCGCATTCGCGACGAGCTCAAGAGCGACAACGTCGTCGATCTTACGAAAATGGCGCGACGCCCCGCAGCGCGCCGCAGCACGCGCCGCTTGAGTGGCGTGCGCGTTGCGGGTATCGACGACATGCTGGTGCGGCTATCGAAATGTTGTTCGCCGGTACCGGGCGATCCGATCATGGGCTATGTGACGATCGGACGCGGCGTGAGCGTCCATCGCGCCGATTGCCCAAACGTCGCGTACATGAACGCGACGCCCGAGCGTATTTTGCAAGCGCAGTGGAACGTCCAGGAAGAAGTGTTGCATTCGGTCGATATCGAGGTCGAAGCCGAGGACCGCGCTCAGCTGCTGCAAGATATCATGAGCGTCTTCGCCGAGTTCAAGACGAGGGTCAGCTCGGTGACGGCTCGGGTCCGACGCGACCGCGTGGCCGTGACCAGCCTAACGATCCAGATCCACGACTTGGACCACCTGCACAAGATTTTGATGCGCCTCCAGGGCCTGAACGAGGTCCGTCGCGTGTATCGCGTGACCAAGCGCGAGCGGGTCGCTCCCTAGCTTTTTCGCTGGACCGACCCCTGCGTGCCATGGGGCATTGCTGCCGCCCGGAAGCGTGTGATAGGATTCGTAGGTTCCGGGACCGGCTTTGACGGGCCCGATCCGACCCGCTGCCCGCCGCGTGGGCGGGCCGCCCGCTTGCCGGGTGTCCGCAGATGGGATCACAATGACCGACTATGAAGTAACGTACATTCTCCGCCCCTCCCTCGAAGAGAACGAGGTCGAGGAGCGCTCCAACGCGATCGCCGACATTATCCGCAATCAGCAGGGCGAAGTCGTCGGCGTCGAGCGCATGGGCAAAAAGCGTCTGGCGTATGAGATCGATGACGTGCGCGAGGGGAACTACGTTGTTATGCAGTTCAAGAGCGACGGCGCGGCCTCGAAGGAGCTCGAACGGCTGTTGAAACTGCACGAGGATGTTTTGCGCGCGCTGGTCGTCCGGCTCGACGAGAAAATGATCCGGCACATGGCCGCGGTTGTTGCCGCAACGCCGCCGCCTCCGACACTACCCTACTAATAGCGAAAGAGAGAACGCGATGGCAGGTTCGTACAACCGCGTCATCCTGGTCGGCAACTTAACGCGCGACCCGGAGATCCGCTACACGCAGTCCGGCAAAGGCGTGACCAAGTTCACGCTTGCCGTTAACAACCCGCGCAATAAAGAAGAGACGACGTTCGTAGACATAGTTGCGTGGGACCGTCTCGGTGAAACCTGCAATACGTATCTCAAGAAGGGCACGAACACGCTGGTCGAAGGCCGGCTCGTGATCCGCTCGTACGACGACAAAGATGGCAACAAGCGTAAAGCCACCGAGGTCGTAATCGACAATATGCAGATGCTCGGCTCGCGCAGCGATCGCGGCGGATCGAGCGAAGAAGGCGGTGGCGATTACAGCGGTGGCGGTGACGGCGGCGGCTACAACCGCGGGGCGTCCCCGGCCGGCGCGGGTTCGTCTGGCGGTTTCGAAGGCGAGATCGAGGACGAGATCCCGTTCTAACGTTCTAAAAGACAGCGAAATCTTGCGTGTTCACAACGCTTTTTGGAAGGGCTCGGTCGTGCGACCGGGCCTTTCTCTTTTGTAGGTTGTGAAGCGAGGAATTAAGGGCGCGCCGGCTTCGCAAGGTATCTAAACTGACCGGGCATCCACTCGCACGTGCTGCCGTCGGCCATCACGAACGACTCGAATCCTTCGACGTCGGGATTGAAGTCGGCGTTCTGAGCTTTGGTTGCAGGCCAATTCACCCGCGGCTCCTGCCGCGCCGCGGCTCGTGCTCTGCTATTGGAGAACTGGGGAGACTTTACGAGTGCGTTCAACGCCGCCGCAAGTCCTTTTGCATCGTCCACGTTGCTAGCTTAAGACGCGGAGACAAACATCCTCCGAATTCGCCCGAGGCGCGCGTCCTCGGGCTGCTACGCGCGCAGCACTCGTCCCGAAAAGCATCCGCGCTTAGCATTATGCACGTCGATGAAGTCGACCGCTGGATCGGCGAACGATTTCAAAATACAATTGCGTAACTCGGTACCGGGAAGCACGTCGGCGTCGAGCATCATGCCGTCGGTCGAAAACGATCGCGCGCTGAGAAGCCGAGACGTCATCACCTCCGGAACTTCATCGACGCGATCGTACGGTAGGCTCGCTCCTTCGCGCACGTAAATCGCGTGCGACGCCCGATAGGGCGAAGGCTTATCCATATGCTCGTAGTTCAGCAGAATGGCCGTTTCTCCGATCTCGAGGTCGCGCATTTCGATGCGGTCGGGAAATCCCGGCTTCTCATCTACCACGTACCGACGCGCGTTCGGTAAACGTAGCCGGATCGAGACCGATGATCCTCAACATTCCGATTCTTGCGGTCGAATCGCGAGCGAACATATGAGTTATTGAGCGCGCGGATTGTAGGCGACACCGGCGATTCCCGATAGTCCACCGGTAAAGCTGTATTCAAAGCGGAGCGACGTGGGTGAGAACTTGTAGACGTCGATCGACGAGAGCTGTGTGTCGGCGACGGCAAGTTCCGTCGAGTCTTTATTCAAATGTCCGTACGTTCCATTACCGACGAGTGGAAGCGGGCCACTCACCGGCGCGCACACTGGATTGCAGCCCGAGTATACGTAGACGGCCGGGGTGTTGTGGTAGTTCGCAAATATCGAAACGATGTTTCCGTAGTTGTCGATGTCGAGACCGCCGTAGTTGTCGGAGCCTCCGTAGTAGCCGGTCGTGAGTTGGCCGTCGCTGTTGCAGCCCTTGAAGTAGTACAGCACGCCTGGACCGCTCGGAGCGTCGGCTTCCGCCCAGCAATCCCCGTTACGCGATAACGCTATGCTCGCGGCTGCAGTTAGCAAGCCTGCCCCCAATCTCTTCGTGCAACCATGGCGCAGCGAGCAGATGTCGACCTGCTGTTCGGCGATGACAACGATGCGCCCGGTTGCCGCGTTCACGCTTGCTGCATCGACGGGTTGTCCGAACGGGTCTTGCATCACGCCAATGATCTTGCCGCAGGCTTCATGTGTCGAAGGAGCACCGTAAACGGTTATCGTCGAAGAAGTGAAGTTCGAGACGATCAAATTGCCCTTGCGATCGAACGCGATGCTGCCGACCCCGTCCGTACTATTGTCGAGCGAACAGAACGGGCCGTTGTTCTTTCGATTGTTGGTTGGAAAGCCGGCGATCCCCGAGGATGACAGCACGTAGAGGCCGCGCTTTAGACCGGACTGCGCCGCGACGCTCGGAATGGCCTGAACGTTTTGGAGATTCGGCGACGAAGTGACCGTTGAGGCGCATCCGCACGACGCAAGAAGCACGCCGGCGAGTAGCGCGCGACCTTGGCTTATAACGCTCATTTCGAGCAACTTACGAGCGGCTTGGTGAATTCCCGCCGTGAAGTTCTCCGAAGATGCGCGCGGAGGGCCGCCGCAGTCCCTGTTATCCTCACCATCTTCGATCGCACGCTTCCGCACGGTCGCGTATAAAGGAACCATGTATGCCCCTCACGCAACTCGACCCGGCCGCCGCACTCATCGTCATCGACCTTCAAGAAGGCATCGTCGGTATGCCGTGCGGACCGCACGCGACCGCCGACGTCGTCAAGCGCACCGCCGAACTCGCGCGCGAATTCCGCAAACGTCATTTACCCCTGATTCTCGTCAACGTCGAGGGCCGCGCGCCCGGGCGCGTCGACGCGAAGATCAATTTCGATCCGCCCGCCGGCTGGGCAGAACTCGTGTCGGAATTAGATCGGCAGCCGAGCGATTACGCCATTACTAAATT
>JBDTKL010000075.1:0-3437 GCA_039935355.1 Candidatus Tumulicola sp. | reverse complement strand
CCCCAGGTGAGCCAATCGGCGTTGTCGATTCGGGTGGCGGCAGCACCGAGTTTGCAATCGGAACGGGAATCGAGCCGGACGCCGTCGTCTCGTGTGAGATCGGGGCGGTCGTGCTCACCGAGGCGGTTCCCGAACTGAATGGTCGTGGCGGCTCGGTAGCAGTTTCGGCGGTCGAACGTGCCCGCGCTCTTGCGCGCATCGCGCTGGAGCCGTTACTCGGCTTCGAGAAAGGTGCCAAGGTGGCACTCGTGGGCGGTTCGGCTTCCACGGCGGCTGCGATCGCACGAGGTGGCCTGATGGGGCGCGATGTGGTCGACCTATCGCGCGACGATTTGCAACGCGTGCTGCGGCGGTTGTGCTCGCTCGACCTCGACCGGCGTAAGCGTATGCGGGGCATGCGCGTTCAACGAGCCGACATCTTGCCGGCCGGCATCGTCATCCTGGATACCGCCTTGGAATTGCTCGAGGCGCGATTTTCGGTTGCGTCGCGTTGGGACTTACTCTTGGGCGTGTTGCTCGATCGAGTCGAGCGGGCAGAAGCAGAAGGAGCCGGTGGGCGCTGACGCACACACGACCTGGCGAGAAAGGACACCTCGGAATGGACGATACGCAGATTCGCGATCACATCGCGAGCTTGGTCACCGAAGAGCACGCGCTGCTCGAGCACGGAGAGAACGGCAAACTATCCGATGAGGATCGCGGCCGCCTCGACGCACTCGAAGTGCAGCTCGACCGGTTTTGGGATTTATTGCGTCAACGGCGCGCCCGTCGCGATGCCGGACAAGATCCGTCGGTCGCACATTTGCGCACCGAAGAAGTCGTGGAGCATTACGAACAATAACCGTGGGATGGTGGTGGAATCGGTAGACACAGCAGACTTAACCTAACGTTGAGCCGTAAGCCGGGAAACTGCTTGCGGGATGCGCTCAAATTCGGCGAACTCTCTGTCGCGTGACGTGACGACGCCGAGCCAAGCCCGTGTAAACGGGAAGGTGTAGAGACTGGACGGGCGCGGCCTACCTGAACGGATCGTTCACACGGTCAAGGCACAGTCCGGACCACGAACGCAGTCTTCTGCGGCGGCGAAAGCCGAAGTGGTGCGAAAATCTGCAGCCCGAAAGGGCGTCCGGGTTCGAGTCCCGGCCATCCCAATAAAGCGCTTGCTTAGTATGCTTGGAGAAGAAGCATGCGCGATGAAGTCGTCGCGTACGGGGGTTATCGCAAATGCAACGATGGAGTCTTTTCACGGCATTCGCGGCCATGTCGTGGGTGTTCGGTTGTCAATCTGCTAGTGGGGCGACCGACAGTCTCACGGGCTGGTTCATGCGGGCGACGGCCTACAACACCCAAAGCAAAACGACGACCATGGCAAACCCGGAGGTGCTTCCCGGAAAGCCTAGCAGCATGACGTGTCGCTACGAAGATAATCTTCCGAACTTTAACGGGGTTTGGCAGCTTCTGAGATACGATCGCGTGCACCACATCGCGTTCGCAGCGGCGACGACCGATCAGTGCAGTATCGCGCTCTTTCGCGCATCCACGCCTGCGGTCAAAGCACCAGATGCCGATCTTTCGGGGTATTCTACGAGGCTTGGCGTGCGAATCGGAAGCACCTATGACAGCGTGCGTTCGATCTACGGCGGTGGCCCTCGCAACGGCGCGAGTCACTTCGTGGTTCAGTATAGTTCGACCGTGCCTGGGTTGACCGCAACCGTGCCGCGAAAGAAAGTCGCGTTGCCCCAGATCGTTACCATCGTCGTGGACAGACAACGCGTTTCGTCGATTTCTATTTATACCAACCGTGCCGGAGAGTTGTAGCGCGCTGCAGCGCAAGTGCGGACTCGTGGGGAGGCGCCGGTCGTGATTCCGACGCCGGCGGCGAACGTTCCGGTCCCGCAATGTACGGCAACGTGCATTTTTCAACGAATGCAGCGTGCGGTCAACGCGCTGCCGGAACCGAACTACATCGCCTTCACCTTTCGAAACGAAAGCCAGGCAGTGAATGGAACGAACGAACTCGACGTACTTCGCGTCGTAGTTCGAATGCGCGATGGCGACGCCGTGATCGTCGCACTCCACGACCAGCGCGGCGAGGTCATCGCCCATCCGGCTCCACGCGTCGTAACGGGGCCGAACGATTATTTGGCCGTTTCGAATATCTTTCGGTTAGGGGATTTTCCGGCCGCAGATTTCGGTTTGCGATTCGTACGGCCGGCACGACCGGACTTCTTCGACGCAGACCCGCAGCCGACGAATTCTCCGCCGCCCGTAATCGCGACCGTTACGGCTATCGGTGGCACCCCCTATCGGATTGAGGATCGTGGAATCGAACAACTGCACGGAACATCGGCGTATCATCTAGCGTTCGCACCTCTCCGAAATCCCGCCCATAACGTGCTTCGCGAAGTGTGGATCGACACTGCATCGAATCTCCCGATTCGGTACGTTGCCGAGCGTACGGTCGCCGATCCGGGCGAATATTACACGTATTTCGTCACGGTCAACGCCGCTAAGATCGGAGGCCATCTGGTGAACGTCGATGCCGACGGCGTTGGACGCAACGGGCTCGGTAAATGGAGCGTGACGGATGTGACGTTTCCCGATGCCGAACCGGAGTGGATCTTCGATCGCAGCCAATGGCCGAAACATGCGGGCGAGCCAATTCCGAATCTGGCGCCAATTCAGCCCATCGAACAGGGCCTACTAAAAAACGGCTTGTGCGATCGCGACGTGCGTAACGCGCTTGTTCGGCCAGTTCACGCTCTGGGCGGTCCAGAGCGGCGCTGATTGGTCGGGCTGACCGATGATCCATCGCGGATCTTTGCACTGGTAGTTGAGGCGTTCGTCATGCACGGCGTCGGTCGCGCCGGTCTCGAAGAAGCACTTCTCGCCGTTCGTCAAGACCAAGCCCCACGGTTGGTTATGCGGTTGCAGCCACTGCGTCATAGGGGTCGGGGCCGACGGCAGTGGCTTCGTGAGTTTGAATAGCACGACGCGTTTCGCAAACGGGTCGTGCGAACATGCGACGGCATGCGGGTGATCGGACGGTGCGAAGCACGGATCGTAAATCGAATTGCCGGACATACATCGATACGCATCCCCACGACTGGTCGCGATCGAATCCGTCCAACAATATCCGGATAAGGTTTCTACGACATGAAAATCGGACCGGAGATGGCCGGCAGACGTCCACGGCGAGAAAAGCGTAACGATCGTTTTGGTCGCCGCCATCGTCGGCGTGGTTACGATCGGTGCGAGCACGCAGGCGGCGAAGACGCCGCCTGCAATTCGTCGCATTATGCGAGCGTTATTTCGCATGCGCTGCGGCGATTTCACCGAGCATATCCGGCGTACCGTCGATTCGCTCGAGATGCGGATACAAGATGCCGCCGTGGTAGTCGAGGTTGAGCGTCTGGAACCAGCCACTCTGCGACACG
>JBDTKL010000074.1:0-7652 GCA_039935355.1 Candidatus Tumulicola sp. | reverse complement strand
CGCGCCTCGTCACGCACTATTGGAAAAACGCGGCGTTCTTAGAAGAAGAGCAGTTAATCCGCAACGCTTCACAGCTAAACGATATCCGCGGCGTACTCATCCATGGGCGCCACGATATCAGCAGCCCGCTCGAAACCGCCTGGCGCCTGCATAAAAATTGGCGCGGCAGCAGTCTCAAAATCATCGAGGACGCCGGCCACGGCGGTCAGCCGATGCTCGAGAGCATCGTCGACGCGATCAACCGCCCCAAGTAGTACTAGCTAGCGGTCGTCAGTACGTGCCGGGCTGAAGCCATCGAAAGTGCAATGACGCCAAAAAATGACCGTAGTCATTTCAACGGCAAACAGCCCCGTCTCACGCGCGAGAGGGAAAGGACCTGCCGCGGAAAACACGCTTTCTCATGATAAGTCGCATACGGACGTCTTCTTTATTTCTATTGGCTGCCGTACTCGTGTGCGGCGGCTGCAACGCTAGCGGCAGCGCCGGATCGGCAGCACAGGCGATCCCGCAGCAACAAGCGCTACGCGCCGAGTTGCAGCCCACGCTGGTGAAAGGCAACACGCCAGTCCAGCACATCATCGTCATGATCCAAGAAAATAGAACCTTCGACGATTTCTTCGCCACGTTCCCCGGCGTCGATGGCACGACCACCGGCAAGGAGAGCAACGGCAAAGTTATCCCGCTCAAAGAAGCGCATCTTGCCGCGCGCGACATGAATCACATGCGTCCGCAGTATCAGATCGACTGCGATCTCAAGGGCAGCGTCTGTCAGATGGACGGGTTCAACCACACCTACGTCAACCAGTTTCCGGTGACGCCGGCAACGTACCCGTACCAGTACGCTAATCCCGACGAGATCAAACCGTATTGGTTCATCGCGCAAAACTACGCGATCGGCGATCACATGTTCCAAACCCAAGGCAGCGGCAGCTTCACCGCACATCAAGACTTTATCGCGGGCTGGACCAAGATCGACCCCACGCACAGCATCGTCAACGTACCGTCCGATAATAACCACTGGGGCTGCGATTCTCGAAAGAAACCCCCGGCAACAGTCACCGACCTCCTCACCACTAAGTTGAAGCTCGAATCCGGTCAAGGACCGTTCCCATGCCTCACCTACCCAACGGGAACGTTGCGCGACCTGCTCGACGCGAAGGGCGTTAGCTGGCGATACTACTCGCCGCCCCATCAAGGCGGTGGTGACACCGGCAACATCTGGGACGCGTTCGACGCCATCCAGGCAGTTCGCGAAGGACCCGAATGGGCCACCAATATCTCCGTGCCGGAGACCAACATCTTCAACGATCTCAGCAACGGAACGCTCGCGCAGATGAACTGGATCGTCCCAACCCATATTAATTCCGACCACCCGGAAGGCAACGAAGCCCAGTATCATGGGCCGGAGTGGATCGCGTCAGTCGTTAACGCCGTCGGACAGAGCCAATATTGGAACAACACGACGATCCTCGTCATATGGGATGATTGGGGCGGCTTCTACGACCACGTTCCGCCGGCGTTCATCGATAATCAGGGCGGTCTTGGTTTTCGCGTACCGTTCTTGATCGTCTCGCCGTACGTAGGCAAGGGCCAAGTCGTGAGCACGCAGTACGAGTTCGCGAGCGTCGTGAAGTATGTCGAGGAAACGTTCAAGCTCGGCAGCCTTCATTCCAACGACGTGCGCGCTCACAGCCTTACGACGCTCTTTCACTTCAAGAGCAAACCCCGCGCATTCGTTGCGGTACCCTCGAGCCTCGACAAGAACTACTTCCTGCGCCAGCCGCCCGACTACACTCCCGTCGACACGCAGTAGCCGGCAGATATAGAGAGCAATCGATGAAACATACGCGCTTTATTCCGCTCGTGACGATCGCGGCGCTCGCTGCGTGCTCCGCACCGCAAACCGCATCGTTGCCGGTGAGCTCGAACGCCGCGACCTCCCACATAAAACTCGCGTTCACGGGAACCTCCCCGATCCAGCACGTCGTAATTATCTTTCAAGAGAATCGCACGCCCGACAATCTGTTTCAGTCGCCGACGCTGATCTCGGAGGGTGCGACGATCGCACAGAGCGGCCCCAACTCGCTCGGCCAGACGGTGCAGTTGCAGCCACAGTCTCTGGCCGCTCCATGGGACATCGGGCACGGCCACCAGATTTTCTTAACCGAATGGGACAACGGTAAACAAGACGGATTTAATCTCGTCGAACCTGTAAAACTAGCATGGCGTCCGTATTCCTACGTTCCGGCCAGCGAGGCCCAGCCATATTGGGATATGGCGACCCAATACACCTTCGCAGATCACATGTTCGAAACCGATCAATCTAGCAGTTATCCTTCGCACCAATACATGGTGAGCGCGACCGCGCGTGCGATGCCGGAAACGCAGGACGAAATCGCCGGCGGCCCCACCTACCCCAATGGAAAGGAAGGGCCGGCGGGTTGCGACTCCCCACAAGAGATGCTGGTCGCCACCATCAATCTGCACACCGCACTCAACGGTCCGAATCTGTTCCCGTGCTTCGATCGTCCGTCGCTCACCGATTTCTTGGACGACCAGGGCGTCAGTTGGAAATACTATCAACGCCAGCTCGGACCGGGCTGGTGGCACGCGTTCGATTCGATCAAACACATCCGGTACGGCCCAGACTATGCCAACGTCGTCACGCCGCCGGCGTCGATTCTCACCGACATCTCGACCGGCAATCTACCGGGAGTTTCGTGGGTCATGCCCGCCGACGACTTGCATTCGGACCACCCGGGCAACAAGAGTGCAGCCGGTCCGTCGTGGGTCGCCGCGGTCGTTAACGCCGTCGGGCAAAGCCAATACTGGGATAGCACGGCAATCTTTATCACGTGGGACGATTGGGGTGGCTGGTACGATCACGTACCGCCGAAAATCTACAATAGCTACGAACTCGGTTTTCGAGTCCCGCTGGTCATCGTTTCGCCCTACGCTAAGAAAGGCTACGTCTCGCATCGGCAACACGAGTTCGCGAGCATCCTGGCATTTGCGGAGAAGACCTTCGGTATCAAAAAGGGCGCGCTGCACGGCACCGACATGCGGTCGGACGATTTGATGGACGCGTTTAACTTCAAGAAACCACCGAGCGTTTTCGTTCCGATAACGGCGCCGCCGTTCCAATCCGGTAACGCACCGGCTTCCATTCTCGACGCCGAAGACTACTAACCCGCGAGCGGGTCGGCCAATCCTCGGATTGATCGGCCCGCTTTTTAATACGACGTTACGTCCCTTTCTCGGCCCCGATATACCGAATCCACTTTAAGAACAGCGACGGTTCGGTCGAAAGATTATCGGCATTGCCGTACACCACATAAAACTCGTTCTTGGCCGTTAAAAAGTGGAACGCAGCCGTCACGTTGCCGGCATCGACTAAACAGCCGGGGTTATACGGATTGATGTTGCAAATCTGCGGATCGTCATACACTAGAGGCTGAAACGCGTTCGGTATATTCGCACCGATGATGCGCCGAATACCCAAATCGAACGACGCCTGCCGGTTGAACTGCCAGTCGACGCCAACGCGCTCCAGCCACTGGCGCGTCGTCGATTCTCCCGCCCAGACAGTTCCGTACTGATTCTCGTCGGTTTCCAACGCCAAGTGCACTTTGCGAGCCAGCGGGACCGTTGCGTAATACGTCCACGACTGCAGATTTCCGTGATAATAGTTGCCGCCGCTATACGAGACATAGCTTGGCGTCGACGTATTCATGCGGTAGCCGACCATCGCGCCGTTACTCTGAAACGGCAGAAACTCATCGCTTAACGTACGGATGCCGTTCGAGCCAAGATATAGATGAACCGAAAACAAGTCGCGAAGATCGAAGTTAATCTGCCCGCTCGCGTCCGTCTGCGCTAACTGCCCAAAGTGATTGTTATAGCGGGCGTAAAACATTTGGGCCGAGATATCGTGCAGCACGGTTTTGGGAGCGAGGTTCACCGTCTTTTCAGCGACCAGTTCGTAGCCTTGAATGTCCGTCTGCGAGACGAAGCCGTCGATCGGGTCGAACTGCGCGCCGATCTGTTGCAGGTTCGCAAGGATCACCGAGGTCGCATCGGAATAGCCCGCACCGGTTTCCAAATAGTTCCCGAGGGAGGGGTCGGTTACAAATGAGCCTCGATCCTGGCCCAAATTTGCATAGGCTAACAGATGCCCTCGCAAATCGTTATACCCCAGATCGAGGGTCGTCGTCGCATCGCTGAACCCATCCACGGTCACACCCACGTGCTGGCCGTTGATACTAAAGCTTTCGTTCGTATTTTCGAAGTTATAGTTGAGCGATTGGGCCGCGTCGTTTCGCTGGTCGCCGATTGCGTCGAACGCGGCAAACGTCGCATACCCGTGCGTCCCTTCGACAGCGTAGCCCTGACCAAACGTCGGTATTGCCGGAGTGTAGAGCGTTTCCGGGCAGTTCGAGCACGCCGAGTGCTCGTTGAAATACGAGGCCGCCTGCGTGAAGAAGGGCCGGACCTCCGCGTATTGACGGGCATAGGCACTCGGAGCGATCGTTTGCTGATCGACTTCGACGTTCGAATAATCTGGATGCAAAGTGCCGACGAACGAGACCGTCGGCGCGATCGGGATCGCGAAGTCAGCCCCAATGCGCGACGTGCTGCCGCCGTTCGCCTTCGACGTCGACTCGCTCAGCGCGTAGGTCTGAATACGCGGCTTCGGGCGGGACGACGGCGTAGAACTCAACGCGCCGGCCCCGACATCTTTGATCGTGCCAGCGAAGATCGGATCGCCCGACCCAGACGCCCGCGCATCGAAGCTCCACACGTCCAAACTGTTGGTCGAAACGTTCTCGCGGATGAACTGCGCCCGCCACGACGTCGACCCGCCGTTGCGCATGATCCCTAGCGGGACGCGCATCGTCACGACGTAACCCGTCGGCGTTCCGTGACCCACGGCGACCCACTGCGGCGTATAGGCCGTGTTCTCACTCGATGTTTGAAAGCGCGCGCCGTGCGGATTAGCGATGAAGGAATACGAGATACCGGCCGCCCCCTGCGGATAGAAATACGCACCGACGTAATCGTCGCCTAGAACGCTCGATGAGTTCGTCTCTTGCGAGGCTATCTGGCCTTCTTTCTGCTGTACGTCGAAGGCGACGTCGAGGCTTCCGTTCTCTTGACCAACGTAGACCTTGGTGGTCTCCGCCGCCGGCCGGCGGTTCGTGAAGTCCGTGTCGAGCGTGAACTGGGCAGCTTTCTGCCAGGTGGCGTCGATCGTGCCGTTCATCGAGGGCGTCGCGACGAGCACCGGCACGGTGATCGTCGGCTCGGCCGCCGCGAACGCGGGCTCGGGGGCTAGAACGCCCCAAACGAACGCCCACGCCAATAGAAACGCGCAGAGCCGCAGCGATTTCATCTCAAGCTTCTACGCGCCCGCTAAACGTAATGTTTCGCTTCGACTACGGGGTTAGCGAGTAGATCGTTCCAAACTCCGTTTTGCTCTGTTGTCGGATGTTGCCGGCGGTGACGCCATACAACGAGTTGCTAAGATATAGCAGCGAACCACCCGGAAACGTACCGTCGGGACCGCTGAATGAGTGGAGGACCGTTTCTGTTCCCGATGTGGTCATGCTAAATATGGTTCCCTTCCCCGACTGCCCGCCCAAGGGCGTTACGCCGTAAAGTAGCCCGTAGACGTTCGTTAGCGCTCCTCCGATCGGGTTTGCGCCGCCTTTACAACATTGGAAGACGTGGATGACCTGTTCGTGTCCGGTCGGCGTGATTTGATACACCGTGCCGACCGCGGCTTCTGTGTCGCCTTCTTGCGTCATTCCGTACAGAGTGTTTCCCACGGCGGTCAAAGCGGTGCTCGGATAATAACCGTCGCCGGTTCCACCAAATTCATGCAATACTTTTTCATTACCCGCCCGCGTCACGGAGTAGACCGTTCCACCTCCGCGCTTACCGCCCGTTATCGTGACGCCGTACAGCTTGCCTTTGAAGTTCATGAGACCACTAATGGGCCCACTGCCGTCGCCGACGGAATACCCGCGAAAGCGATACAAGACTTTTTCGGAGCCGGAGGTCGTAACGACGAACACCGTTCCGTAACCGCCACTTGGCCCAATGCCGCCGCCGCCGGCCGTGCCGTACAGCTTGCCGCCTATTGCCAGTAGCGGGGCCGTTGGACTCGAGCCATCTGAACCGCCCTGAAACGAGTAAATTACTTTCTCGGTTCCGGATGGCGTTAGGCTAAACACCGTTCCTTCGCCCGCGGTACCCCCGGCCTCGCTCGTGCCGTAGAGTTTCCCATTCATTGCTATGAGCGGCGCCTGTGGAGATATCGCGTCCGGCGGTTGTCCAAACGTGTACAACGAAGTGAACTTCCCTTGTGGCGTAAGGCTAAAGACGGTGCCACTAAGGGTGGCTCCCATGGACGACGTCCCATAGAATGTCCCGTTAAGATCGACGAGGCCGGTCGGGCCCGATCCATCCGTATCGTTAAACTTAAATAATGTATCTAACGCGCCAAACGGCCGTGCCGCATTGCGTGAAACGCGCGCGTTAGGCAATGATTGATTGCCATATCCGCTGCTCGCACAGCCGGACAAGAGAAGACATGAAGTAAGTAAAATAATGTATCGCATAATCATCCGATTATTCCGTATACGACTGAATTGCCTGTAAAAAAACTTCGCCGTAGCGCGTGAGCTTTACGTCCCCGACACCGCCGATCTGGCGAAATGCCGAAAGCGTTGACGGCTGGACGGCGACCATGTCGCGCAGCGTTGCATCCGAGAATACCACGTAGGGTGGAACTCCCTGTTCGTCGGCCAATTTCTTACGTAGCGCGCGCAGCCGGTCGAACAAGCCTTCGTCAACAGTTGTGACGTCATTCGTAGCAGCGGCCTTACGGCGTCGGCCCTTCTTGCGTTCGATCGCCCGCGGCATCGCGAAGAGAAAGGTACGCTGCTCCTTAAGCGCTTGCCGTCCCTCATTCGTCAATACGACCGTGCGATGCTCGCCCTCCTCAATACATCCGGTTCGCATGAGTTCCGAAAGCACCGCCATCCACTGCTCTTTCGCGTGATCCTTGCCGATCCCAAAAGTCGACAAGCGCTCGTGTCCCCACGAGAGCACCTTCTCAGTGCGTTCGCCTCGCAACACGTCGATCACGTGCTGCGCTCCGGTTGAGAATCCTCGATGCTCGCGAACCCGGTAGATGCACGATAGCAGTTTGGCCGCGAGCAGGGTACCGTCGATCTGCTCGACCGGCTGCAAGCAGTTGTCGCAGTTGCCGCAGCGTTCGGCGACTTGTTCCTCGCCGAAGTAGCGAAGGAGGTGCGCTCGACGGCACAGCGGCGTTCCCGCGAAATCGAGCATTTGTCGCAAGAGACGTTCCGCTTGAGCCCGTTCCTCGTCGTTTTGGATCTGCCTGATGAAGAAGCGTTGCTTGGACGCGTCGCCGCCGCTCAAGAACAAGACGCACTCGCTCGGTAATCCGTCGCGGCCGGCGCGGCCCGTTTCTTGGTAATAGCCCTCCAGGTTCTTCGGAACGTCGAAGTGGACGACGTACCGAACGTTGGGCTTGTTAATGCCCATCCCAAAAGCGATCGTCGCACAGATCACGCGCACTTCGTCGCGAATGAACAGTTCTTGATTGCGCGACCGTTCCC
>JBDTKL010000073.1:0-5566 GCA_039935355.1 Candidatus Tumulicola sp. | reverse complement strand
CCAAACGTGTCGAGCTGAGCGTGTATAACGGAATTCCGCATTTAGTGCGCGAGCCCATCACCGATCCGCGCATGGCGGCCGGCGCGCTGTTCGAAATGACCAAAGAGATGGATTCGCGCTACGAACGTTTTGCTAAAGCCGGCGTGCGAAAGATCGAAGAATACAACGCGAAGTTTCCAGACGAAACGCTGCCGTACGTCGTGATCGTGATCGA
The DNA here is from genome assembly GCA_039935355.1 of Candidatus Tumulicola sp. Classification (GTDB taxonomy): domain Bacteria; phylum Vulcanimicrobiota; class Vulcanimicrobiia; order Vulcanimicrobiales; family Vulcanimicrobiaceae; genus Tumulicola. Next base: position 5,352 of record JBDTKL010000073.1, on the reverse strand, counting down.
TGAGTTGGCCGATTTGATGCTGGTCGCGCCGGCCAAGGTCGAATCGACCGTCACGCGTTTAGCGCAGTTAGCTCGCGCCACCGGGATTCATCTGATCGTCGCGACGCAGCGCCCGTCGGTCGACGTCATCACCGGATTGATCAAAGCCAACATTCCATCGCGCATCGCCTTCGCGGTCAGCTCGCAAACGGATTCGCGCGTCATCCTCGATATGAACGGTGCCGAACGATTGCTGGGTCGCGGCGATATGCTGTACCTGCCGATCGACGCTCCGAAACCGATTCGCGCACAGGGTGCGTTGATTACCGGCGCCGAGGTCGAACGGCTGGTGGATTTCTGGGCGCGTCAATCGCGGCCGAGCAATCTCGTTGAGGTCGAAGCCGTTCCGGTGAGCGACGAGGAGAACGGAAAAGCCGTCGATCCGTTGTGCTACGAAGCCGCCAAGTTCATCATCGAAACCAACTATGCATCGACCGCTCAGCTGCAGTCGCAGTTTTCGATCGGACATCCGCGCGCCGTTCGTCTTATGAAGCAACTGGAAGAGTTTAAGGTTGTCGGTCCGCACGAAGGGACCAAACCGCGCAAAATCGTCGTCGGTCTGGCCGAACTCGAATTGTTGGCTCCGCGTTTGGGTTCGGGCGAACGACAGACCGATTTGTTCGCGTCCGAATCGTGACCCGCAGAATCGTTCTCGCGCTCGTTGCGCTAGCGTCGTTCGCCGCGTTTTGGCGCCTCGGCGCGTACGTTCGCGCCGACGGAGAGCCTTTCGCGTTGGCAGCGTTCGAAGCCGAACTTGCCGGCCACGGGGTTCTAGCGGCGTGGTGGCTCACGTGGTCGTGCTACGTCCAAACGCTGGTCGTCACCGGTGTATTGCTCATCCTGTTGGCCTGGCGCTTTCCGGCCTGGCGTTTGCGCATCGCGTGCACGCTCGTTAGCGCGATCGTGTGCTGGCGCGCCGCCGATTTCTTTCAGCACGCGTACGAGCGGCCGCGACCCGCCGTTTGGTTCGTACACCACGAAACGGCGTTTGCGTATCCCAGCAGCCACGCCGCAATCGCGCTCGGGTTCTACGGGTTGTGGGCGGCGTTGCTCTACAGCAGCGAGTTGGGTCGCCGGACGCGGCTGCTATCCGCCGCCGCCCTCGTCTGCTTGACCGTTGCGATCTACTGGGCTCGTGTGGCGCTCGGCGCCCATTATGCGACCGACCTGGCAGGCGGCGCGCTCCTCGCGGTGGGCATCGTATGTGCCGGCGCGGCCGTACTCCCGGGAAACGTTGTTGCGCCATTCGCGGGGCGCCGCTAGAGTAAACCCGAAGATTCGAACCGAGCTCCCGCCCCTCGAAGAAAGGTCCGCTTTGGTATACCGCGACCCGGCGCTCACCGGCATAGCACGCAAGATCGACGCCAACGTTTCCCTGTCGCTCGAAGACGGGGTCGCACTCTATCGCACCGCCGACCTGCACGGTTTGGGCGCGCTTGCAAGAGCCGCGAAAGAGCGCAAGAGCGGTAAAAAAGTCTTCTACGTGCTCAACCGCTACATCAACTCGACGAACGTCTGCTTTGCCGCGTGTACGTTCTGTTCGTTCGCGGCCGACGAGTTCAAAGAAAAGGAACGCGTCTTCCGGATGACGGCCGATCAGGTGTTCGACAAGGCGCTCGAGACCGGCACGAACTTCAATCAAATCCATATCGTCGGCGGTCACGACCCGCGCCAGCTGTCGCTGGATTACTGGTTGCCGCTGATGCGCCGCTTGAAAGAAGCCGTACCGCACGCGCAACTGTCGTTTTTTACTGCGGCCGAGATCGAATACATGGCGAAGCGCCATCGCCTGTCGTTTCCCGAGATCGTGTCGGTGCTCAAGGAAGCCGGGTTGGATAACGTCAATGGCGGCGCGGCCGAAATCTTCGCCGAAGAAACGCGCGCGAAAATTTGCCCCAACAAGGTTTCGAGCGCAAACTGGATCGCGATCCATGAGGAGCTGCACCGCCAGGGTGTCGCCAGCAACGCCACGATGCTCTACGGACACATCGAATCGATCGAAGACCGCGTCGACCATCTTATCCGTTTGCGCGAGTCGCAAGCCCGCGTGCCCGGGTTCAACGCGTTGATCCCATTAGCGTTCCATCCCGACGGCAACGCGCTATCGTATTGCGGCTGGACCACCGGGCTCGACGATCTCAAGACGTTCGCCGTCGCCCGCCTTATGCTGGATAACTTCGATCACATCAAAGCCTATTGGATGATTCAGGGCCTCAAGGTGTGCCAGGTCGCGCTGCAATTCGGCGCCGACGACATGGATGGCACGCACGGTTCGACCGATGAGGAGATGATCTATCACTCGGCCGGAACGCGTTCGGGCCAGTACGTCGACGACCGAGAGTTTCGCCGGCTGATCGAGGACGCCGGCTACGTGGCCGTGCGGCGGAACTCCACGTACGACGAGTTTCCGTTCGATTGGACTCCGCCACAGCGAGAACTCGTCGAAGCGTGAGCTTACGGTGCGGCCGGATGGCTTATACCAACGTCGTTCCCCTCTATGCCGCGTTCGATTGCGGCGTGCTGGAATATCCCGGCTCGCTCGTTTCGGGAGTTCCGGCCGAGCTCAACGCGATGTTGGCGGACGGCTCGCTCGATCTCAGCCCGGTCAGCGCGATGGCGTGGGCGCAACACGCCGATGCGTTCGCGCTGCTTCCCGATTTGTGTATCGGCGCGCGCGATGAAGTCGTTTCGGTGTTGCTCGCGTCGGAACGGCCGCCTGCCCTGCTCGACGGAGCGACGGTATACGTGACCGACGAGTCCGCCAGCGGCTACAATCTTTTGCGCGTTCTGCTGGAACGGCGCTACGGCGTGCGTGCATCGTACGAGCGCGCCCACGACGTGTTGCCTCGAGCGCGCTCCGGACAACCGGCGCTGCTTATCGGCGATGCCGCGATCGACGCGCTCGAAACGATCGACCCACAGCATATCTACGATTTAGGACGCCTGTGGCGTGATTGGACGCAGACGCAGCCGGTCTTCGGCGTTTGGGCTGCGCGTCGCGAGATTTTAGAGCGCCGGCCGGCGGAAGTTCGCGCCTGTATGCTCGCAATGACCGACGCGTATTCGTGGTCGCGTGCCAATCGCGGGCGCGTTATCGAACGTGCGCAGTCGCAGCGATTGCGTAGTACTGCGTTCTACGAATCGTATTACGACAAACTCAACTTTACGTATCATCTCGCCGCGCAAACCGGCTTGGCGGCATTTTGCCGCGAGCTGCGCGCGATCGGCGCGATCGATCGCATTCCCTCGGTCGTTCCGGAGAATCTCGATGCCGTCGCTTGTTAGCCTATTAGACCGCGCCGCCGGCGGCGGCCGCTTGACCTTCGACGAGGGCGTGCGCCTGTATCGCGAGGCGGACCTGCACGAGCTGGGGGCCGCGGCGCACGAACGGCGCTCGCAGATGTACCCCGGCGACGTCGTGACGTACGTGATCGATACGACGATCAACTATACCAACGTTTGTAACGTGCACTGTACGTTCTGCGCGTTCTTCCGCCCCGAGCAGCATAAGGAAGGCTACACGATGTCGCACGACACCGTGTTGGAACGGGTTCGCTACGCCGAGGGACACGGCGCCACGCAAATCATGATTCAGGGCGGCGTCAACCCGGAGTTGCGGATCGATTGGTTCGAGTCGTTGTTCCGCCGGGTCGCGAGCGAGTTTCCCGGCGTCGACATTCACTCGCTGTCGGTTTCCGAAATAATCGGATTGGCACACGTCGAAGAAATGCCGGTTCGTGACGTGCTCCAAAGACTACGCGAAGCTGGAATGAAGTCGCTACCAGGCGCGGGCGCGGAAATTCTCGTCGAACGCGTGCGCAAACGGATTTCCGCACGCAAGGTCAAGCCCGATGAGTGGCTCGGCGTCATGCGCGAAGCGCAGCTACTGGGTATGCCGACCACGGCTACGATGATGTTCGGATCGATCGAAACGCCGGAAGAGCGGATCGAGCACATGCACGTGGTGCGCGAACTGCAAGACGAGACCGGCGGCTTTACCGCGTTCATTCCGTGGTACTACGTGCCGCACAAGACGCCGCTGCGCGGAAAAGAAGCGACCGGCCTCGAGTATCTGCGGGTGCTGGCGATTTCACGCCTGTATCTGGATAATGTGGCGCATCTGCAAGCGTCGTGGCTGACGCCGGGTCTCAAGCTCGGGCAGCTCGCGCTGTTCTACGGTTGCGACGATATGGGCGGCACGATTCTCGAAGAACGCGTGGTGCACGACGCCGGAAGCACCAACGAAGCCACGCGTAACGATCTCGAGCACCTCATCATCGATGCCGGCTATCGTCCGGTCGTGCGCGACACATACTGGAATATTCGCGACGGCATGGCGTTAGCGGCCGTCTAGGCTACAGCTCGCTCGATCGTCGCGGCGCCCAGCACTTCCAAACCGCCTTCGTCGAACAGTGCGACCAATTGTCCGGGCGTAACCGCACGTTGCGGCCGATCGAAGCGCAAGCGTAGAGCCCCGTCGACGACGCGAACCGTCGCCGGAACGGCCGTGCCGCGATAGCGGACCGTCGCCAATACGCGCCGTTCGTCCGTGCCGAATCGCTCCGGACGAATCGCATTGAATTCGCCGGCCTCGAGTCCGTTCGCCAGTAGTTCGAGTTCGTCGCCGACGATGACGGTGTTGGCTACGGCGTCGACACGTGTAACGTATCGCGCGAGCTCAGAACCACCGGGTAAGCCGCTGCGCTGCCCTACCGTATAACCGGCAACGCCCGCGTGCGTTCCTATCCGGTCGCCGCCCGCGTTCAACACGTCGCCCGGACGATGAATGCCGGGACGTATACGCTCCAGCACGTCGCGATAATCGCCGCCTTCGACAAAGCAAATATCTTGCGACTCGGTCTTGTCGTGCACCGGCAATCCGAGGCGGCGCGCGTGGGCGCGGGTCGCGGGCTTGTCGAGCTCGCCCAACGGCAAGAGCAATCGATCGAGCTGGGCGGGCGCCAACTGCGCCAGTGCGTAGGCCTGATCTTTTCCGGACGGGCTGCGGAACAGCCGCGGTCCGCCGGGCCCGTGTTCCAGCTGCGCGTAATGGCCGGTCGCGACGAAACGCGCGTCGAGCCGGTCGGCGTATTGCAGTAGCGTTCCGAGCTTGACGAAATTATTGCACGCGACGCACGGATTCGGGGTGCGGCCGGCTTCGTAATCGTCGGCGAAGCGCTCCACGACGTTTCGCCGGAACGTGTCCTCGAAGTTGAGTACGTAGTGCGGAATGCCGAGAATCGACGCGCTGGCGCGCGCATCGTCGAAATCGTCCGAGCCGCAGCAGCTTTTCGCGTGCGCCGGCCGCGTGGG
>JBDTKL010000072.1:0-3500 GCA_039935355.1 Candidatus Tumulicola sp. | reverse complement strand
CGCGGCGCTCATGTGCGAAAGTTCGTGAATGCCGAACAGCCCCGCGGCGAGTCCACCGACAACGACGCCCGTAAACACGACGCGCAGATCGCGCGCCGAGGGCGGCATGATCGAAGCAATGGCATACAGTAATCCGACCTGCAGCATCGAGCTGAACTCGCGCGTGCCGTTGACCGGGTCGAGCGACCAGAGCAGCGATAATCCCACCCAGCCAAGGTAGGCGAACCATGCGGCGAGCGCCCAGCCGGGTTTGACGAAGTTACGCGTGCGCAGCAGCCAAAACAACAGCGCGACGCCCGAAAGTGCGCCGCACAAGCGTGCCGCCGTGCCTAGCGCCGGTATCGACAGCAAGAGATCGAAGGGTACTAACACGACGTACGCCGCGTACGGAAACTGCAACGGGGCGCGGAACATGGCGATCGCCAGCAACGGCAGCGCGGCGATGATGACGGCCTCCGCCGCACCGATCGGACTGGGCGACATGGCCTGCGTCATCGCGAACGCGAATAGCCCGCACACCACGCACAGAATGACGATGAGCAGCTGAGTCGCGTTCGACGGCGAGGCTTGACTGCGGCTAACGAGCATAACTAACCTTTGCAAAACGGAACGCGCGTGAGGCGACCCGCAGCAGGCGCTGCCCGATCAATCGCGGCGACGCCCACACGGTGTGTTTGGCGTCGATTGCGACCATATCGTTGGCATACGACATGGTGTGCGTTCCGTCGGTCTTCGCGCCGGTCGCCGTGCTATCGAACGTGCTCACGAGCTCCTCACGATATTCGTGCGGTGTCAACTTGGCGACGCGGCTGAACGCGATCGCGCTGCCGTATCCGTCGGCACAGTCTTGCCCGGGGCGGTACAGATCGCCGTCGTGCTCGAACGGCATGCCCGCAGGGCGCGCCGAGCAAATGTCGGTTTTCACCGGATTGGCCATGTGCGCGTGCCACGGACCGGCGAGATCGTCCGCGTAGTAGGCGAATAAATTTAGATTGACGTCGCGCGCTTTATCGGTGAAGAACAGCCACCAGCGCCCATCGCGGCGCAGGATCGTGCTGTCGCACGCGGCCACGTTCTCGATCATCGTTGTGACCGGCTCCCATCGATAGGGTGCATCGACCGCGCGATACAACACGATGTTGCGCTCCTCCGCGCTTTCCGGAACCATGTACCACGTGCCGTCGTGCTCGAACGTAAACGGGTACGATAGGTGCGTCGGCGCTTGCATCACGTTGCGCTCGTCGACGACCGCACCCTCGCCATCGAGTTCGACGCAGCGGATGAACCCGTTGCGCGTGGCCGGATCGAGCGCTTCGCCGAGAATGAAATCGCGGCCGTCGCGTTTGAACACGAACGGATCCGCGAGAAAATCGTCGGACTCGCGCGGCAGCCAGCGGATCGCCGGACGGTAATCTTCGATTAAGAAGCGCGCGGGCGATCCTTGGATCGTGCCGACTTTCCAGCGTGCGTCGGTGAACAAGTTCACGAAGACGTGCCGCACGAATTGGCGCGCGACCGCCAGCAAGAAATGCACGGGCCGCAGACGCCGCACTTGCGCCGTCGGCGAGCTCGAGCGTCGTTCCGGCGATCCGCCCAGCGCATCGTGCACGCTGGCGAAAATGGCCGGCCAGCGCGCGCATTCGAGCAACGCGACGTCCATCGAACGATGATACAAATACAACGATTTGAAGCGTCCCGAACGGAGGAGCGAGAAGACGCCGGCTCCGTCGTAGCTCCGAAGTTCGACCGTAAAGGTCGACGAATCGCCCGCGATTTCGCGCGCGCCGGGAAGTTCGCCCACGGGCTGTCCCGTACCATCGCAGAAGAACCAGCGGCCGTAGCGTGCAGCCGGCGACGGTTCGAAGCGAGGCGTCGAACGCAGATCGAGAATCGCGTCGACGCCGGTTGTGATTTCGGCGTCGGGAGATCGCAAAGCGACACGCTGTAAGGCGCGCCCGCCGAAGGTGCCGGCGAACGCGGCTTCGCCGGCACCCTTGGCCACCGGACCGGTGCGATGGACGATCACGTCGTTGCCATCTCGAAGGAGGTCGACGCAGTCGCGCTTCCAGCGCGGTACGCCGCCGTCGTCTACGAGAACGAGAAACTTCACGGCAGCGTTTGCGCTACCGCGGCCGCAGCCGGGATCGAGAACGTTTGCGTTCCACGGCCCAAGCCGTAGACTGCAAATCCCGCATTTTTCCACGTCGCTTTGTCGTAGAAGTTGCGGGTGTCGATCAGCACGCGCGAGCGCATCAGTTCGGCAACAGCAGTCGGATCGAGCGTGCGGAACGCATCGTGATCGACTGCCAGAACCACCGCGTCGCTATCGCGCAGCGCTTCGGCTAGATCGTGATGCGTGAGTGCGGGGTGCGCGACCGGATCGTATACCGCGGTGCGGTATCCGAGGTCGTCGAGCAGCTCGCGAATGCGCAGCGCCGGGCTTTCGCGGGTATCGTCGACGTTGGCTTTATACGAAGCGCCCAAGATCGTGATCTTGCGTTCGCCGTCGGCCTCGCCCACCAAATTCGTGACGCGGCGGACGATCAACTGCGGCATGCGCTCGTTGACGCGGCGCGACGCTTGAATGAGTTCGGTCGCGAAGGGATTCAGATCGGCCAAGAACTGCGGGTCGATCGGAATGCAGTGGCCGCCGACGCCGGGGCCGGGCTGCATGATGTTCACGCGCGGGTGATTGTTGGCGAGGTTAATCGCGTTCCAAACGTCGATGTCGATCTCTTCGCAGAACAGCGCGAGTTCGTTGGCCAGCGCGATGTTGACATCGCGATACGTGTTTTCGATCACCTTCACGAATTCGGCGGTCCGTAGATCGGTCGTGTGAATGCGCGCATCCACGAACGAGGCGTACAGCTGGCGGCCGGCCTCGGCATCTTCGGGGGTGCGTCCGCCGACGATGCGATCGTTCTCGCGCAGCTCGCGCAGGATCGCGCCGGGCAAAATACGCTCGGGGGCGTGCACCACACGGACGGGCACGAAACTCTTACCGGCGGCGCGCATCGCTTGACGCACGAGCCGTTCGGTGGTGCCGGGCGGCACGGTCGATTCGATCGCGATCAGTTGACCGTCTTGCACGACCTTCGCCACATCGGCCAGCGCGGAGTTGACGTAGCGCAGGTCGGGGCGGTCGTGCACGCTCGGCGTCGGAACGCACACGATGTACGCGTCGCCGCTTTCCACGCCGTCGCACACGTGCAGACGTCCGTGCTGCATCATTTCGACGGCTAGATCGCACACGTCGGCTTCGCGGCCGCGGACGAATCCGTCGCGCAACTCCGCGCGCATCGCCGGATCGCTGTCGTAACCAAACACCTCGTGTCCGGCGGCGGCCGCCAGCGCGGCCGTCGGAAGTCCTACGTATCCAAGTCCCAATACAACGATTTTCATGATGCCTTCACTAAGTTAGCGAGAGTTGGTATGGTGCGCCGCACGTTGAAATGTTCGGTGACGCGGGCGCGGGCGCGCTCTCCCATCGACGCGCGAAG
>JBDTKL010000071.1:0-6471 GCA_039935355.1 Candidatus Tumulicola sp. | reverse complement strand
CGCGATCGATATGTTATTTGCGCGTCCGACTGGGGCCAAGCGAACTGAAGCCGAGGAACGCGAAGCTGCCGAAGTCGAGAATCCGGCCGTTTTCCCACTGGCCATTCCAATGATCGCCGGCCCTGGAACGATCGCGACGGTATTGCTTCTGGTTAGTCTCGCGCACGGCGACCGCGCGAACCTGACGATCGTCGCGGGGGCCTATGCGGCAGCGTTGTTCGTAACCTGGATTTGCATGCGCGGATCGACGCTCTTGTTGAAGCTAGTCACGACGACTGGTGTCCACGTCGCGAGCCGATTACTCGGAATAATTCTCGCCGCGCTAGCGGTCCAGTTCGTTATCAATGGGTTGGCCCAAACGCCGCTCGTGCACCATTAATGCGCGACTTGGGCTTCGTACCGTTGGTAGGCGTCTTTTTCCAGCGGCGGTAGTTCCGTACCGGCCGGGAGGACGAATCCCAACATAGGCAATGGAAACTCCATCGGATGCGGTGGTAGATGGAACGGATCGGAACCAGGGTCGTAGCAGATGGGCCACACGATGGTACCGTCTTCCATTGCGCCGGTCGGGTACGTGTACTCATAGCGCGCGAAATAGCAGTCCTTGCCGCCCGCCTGCCAGCTTCGGACCGGCGTGATGATGCCGTTTCCGTGATCTGAGCCCTGACTTATGCCGGCCTGAAATGCGTAGTCTTTCGTGGCCGATCCGCGCGCCGCGGGGTCGATGGTCGGAATTGCGTGCGGGTCGTCGCCCTTGTTCAGTTGTGCCACCTCCGCCGCGAACGCCGTGCGATCGTGCTGCAGCTTCGAGACGGCAGTCGTTCTCGGGACGTTGATGGCGACGCGCTGCGGCGGCGGTTGTGACGGTGCGTTCGGATTCTCGCGCGATAGCTCGTGCAACGCCGGTAGTGGCGGCGACGTGATTCGATGCTTTGGGTGGGCCTTGTTGTGCGGCTTGGTCTTCTGGCGTACCTGATGCTCGAGCGAAAGCGAGGTCGTTTCCGAGACGCGTTCGCCACTACCCGCCGGCGTCATCACGATCGATTTTACGAACGCAAATAGCAGCGCCAGAACGAGGACGTGCACCAGAATGGAGGCGATCGTCGAGCCGGCAATCTCTCGGCGGCGCCGCTCGCGTGGACCCGAAATCAAAGCGGCTCACTCCTTCGTCGCGTAGTGTAATCGCCCCGGCTTGGAGCGGGCTGACGAACGACGACGGCGCCCCCCGGACAAGTCCGGGAGGCGCAGAGAGGAGGTGGAGGACTGGAAGGCAGGTTGCCGGTTCGGCTTAGGCCGGCGGGTGATGGTGGTCGCCGCCGCCGCCGTTCCCGTTACCCGAACCACCGTTGTTACCGCCCGAATGGCTGGCGGGAGGTGCCGCTCGTTGCTCGGGAGGCCGGGCCTGATAGTTCTGGTTCTGCTGGGCCCGGGGCTGCTGATTGTTTTGCTGCGGGTATGCCCGGGGCTGGTACTGTTGCTGCTGGTACGCACGCGTCTGGTAGGCATTGTTCTGCTGTTGCTGTTGGTACGCGCGCGTCTGGTAGGCATTGTTCTGCTGTTGCTGTTGGTACGCACGCGTCTGGTACGTGTTGTTTTGCTGTTGATACGCACGCGTCTGGTAGGCGTTGTTCTGCTGTTGCTGTTGGTACGCACGCGTCTGATAGGCGTTCGGCGCTTGCTGAGGCGCACGAGCCTGAACCGCGTTCCGCTGCGTCTGCACCGCTTGTTCGTTGCGGATCGTGGCGGTAGACGAAGCGTTCACTCGCGTGGCATTCGCTGCGTGCGGAGCTTCTACGCGCATCGCGTTAGGTACGTGGGTCACGTTCGCTTGGCGCAGTGCAGCGACATGCTGAGCGGCGACATGCTGGGCAGTAGCGATACGCTGAGCGGCGACGTGCTTCGTCGCGATTCTCTGATCGGCCATGTGTTGTGCTACCGCACGCTGAGCGGCGACGTGTTGCGCGATCGCCTTGCGGACCGGTTGCGCGTTGGTGTGCGCCATTCTGGGTGCTTGGCGAACGTCATTTTTACCACCGCGCTGATTTCTCATGTGGTTTTCTTGACGATGGATGTTTTGTTTGAGTTTCTTGATCTCGGCTTGATGGCCGCCTTCGGCTCGAAGTTGAGCGATACGATTCTGGTCTTGGGTAATCCACCGGTGTTCGTTGCGGAGTTCCTGGTGAACGACCTGGTTGTTCTTGTTACCGCTTCCGTTGCCGTTGCCGTTGCCGTTGCCTTTACCGTTTCCGTAGTACTTGTAGATGTTGTACGTGTTACCGCCGTAGTACGTGCCGCCACTCCCGTAGCCGTATCCCGACTGGTAGCCACCGTATCCGCCGTAGCCGTACGGGCTATATCCGACCTGAGCGTAAGGGCTCGAGCCGTAGCCGTAGGGGCTTGCGCCGTAACCGTAGCCATATGAGGGAGCGAAGGCCGACGAGATCAGCGACGAGGCTGCTACTCCGAGCAACGAGTCGAGGATCGGGCTGCCGGTCATCGAGCCGTAGCCGCCATAGCCTCCGTACGGGCTATATCCGACCTGACCGTAGGGGCTGGAGCCATAGCCATAGGGGCTGGCGCCATAACCGTAGGGGCTGTATCCGACTTGGCCGTACGGGCTGCCGTAACCGGAGCCATACTGCGTTCCGTAGCCGTAGCCGTATTGTTGGCCGTACTGATACGGCGAACCGTAGCCGTTGGCCGACTGGTATCCATAGGGGACGCCATAACCGTACTGCGTCGGATTGCCGTAGGGCGATCCATAACCGGCGCCATAGGTGTAGGGCGTGCCGTAGCCATAGGCATACGGGCTAGCCGGCTGACCGTATTGATACGGTGATCCGTAGCCGTACCCCTGAGGAATAACCGGCGGGACGTATGCCACCGGCGTGCCGTAGGTGTAGGGCGAGCCGTACGCTGCGTACGGGTACGGCGAGTTGTACGAACCGTAGCCGTAGGGCGTTTGGTACCCGATCGGCTGCTGATTGTAGTACGGCGCATACGCGTAGGGTTGCGGGGCCGCTACCGCTATGGTGTTCGGCGGCGCGATCGTTCCCATGCCGTAATAGCCGGACAGGGCCGCTTGGCCGACCGGCGGAGCATAGGCGACCGCCACCGGCGGGCACCAGGTCCAAGTGTTATTGATGAACGACCATTGTCCGTTGCCGTAGAGCGGGCAACCGGCGGGTTCCATTGCCGCCACAACAGGGGTTAGTGGAGAAGTTCCGGGCGGCGCGTAGACTGCTTGCGCGTTCGCCGGAATCGCTGCAAGGGACGACGTCACTCCGATCGACGCCGCTAGCAGACTGAGAAACCAGTTTTTAGTCATTGATGCATGTACCTCACGGATATTGTCACCCAAAATGCGTCGAGGTACGCGCGGGATACGATTAGTTCGCCGTTAGAGCGGGGTTAAAAGCCCTTTCACTCGTGCGAAATGCGCTGACAGAGTTCGACCAATACGCCATTTGTCGACTTCGGATGCAGAAACGCGATCGCGTTTCCATGCGCACCTCGCCGCGGCGTTTCATCGATCAACGCAACGCCTCGTGCCTTCAGCTCGGCGAGTTTCGCCGGCAAATCCGGAACGCGATACGCCGTGTGGTGAATCTTCGTTCGCGCTTGGCCGAGAAAGCGCAGCAGCGGCGAATCCGGCTGCAGCGGTCGCAACAGTTCCACGATCGCATCGCCCGCCGATAAACCGACGACCTCGACGCCCTGGTCGATCACCGTCTCGCGATAACATTGTTCGAAGCCGAGCGTCTGCGTGTAGAGGCGTACCGTTTCGTCGAGATCCGCGACGACGATGCCGATGTGGTCGATTTGCATCAGGCGACGACCTCCTTCGCGCGGTACACGCCGAATAGGTCGCGCAACACACCGCAAATTTCGCCGAGCGTGGCGCCGGCATCGGCAGCTTCGATAAAGGCCGGCATCAAGTTGCCGCTGCCCGACGCGGTCGCCCGGATGTGCTCGAGCCGGGTCGTAACATCGGCCGCATTGCGTCCCTCGCGGCTCCGTCGTACGCGCTCGACCTGTTCGCGCTCGACCGATGCATCGATCCGTTGAAGCGGAATGCCCGTATCGGACTGGTCGTGTTCGACGAATTTGTTCACGCCGACGACGACCGAATCACCGTTCTCTACGGCTTGCTGCGCCCGATACGCCGACTCGGCAATGCGTGACTGCATCCAGCCGCTCTCGATGGCGGCGATGCTGCCGCCCAGCGCGTCGACCTCCGCCATCAAGGCGCGGGTGCGCTCGACCATTTCGCTCGTCAGGGATTCGACATAGTACGAGCCGGCTAGCGGGTCCGCCACGTCGGTGACCCCCGACTCATACCCCACGATCTGCTGCGTTCGCAGTGCGACCTTGGCGCTGGCCGCGGTGGGCAGCGCGAGCGCTTCATCTTTGCCGTTGGTGTGGAGCGATTGCGTTCCGCCCAGCACCGCTGCGAGCGCCTGCAACGTCACCCGCACGACGTTGTTGTCGGGCTCTTGGGCGGTGAGCGTCGACCCGCCGGTCTGCGTGTGGAACCGAAGCGTCTGCGAGCGCGGGTCGCGACAACCGAACTCGTCGCGCGTGACGTGCGCCCAGATCAAGCGGGCGGCGCGAAACTTCGCGACCTCTTCAAAAAAATCGTTGTGCGCGTTCCAAAAGAACGAGATGCGCGGTGCGATCGAATCCAAGTCGATGCCGGCATCGCGAGCAGCCTGTAGATACGCCTTGCCGTTGGACAGCGCGAACGCAATTTCTTCGACAGCGGTGGAGCCGGCTTCGCGAATGTGATAGCCGGAGACGGAAATAGCGTTCCATTGCGGTACTTCGCGCGCGCAATAGGCCATGACGTCGGTGATCAGTCGCATCGACGGAACCGGCGGATAGATGTACGTGCCACGGGCGACGTATTCTTTGAGTACGTCGTTCTGAATCGTTCCACCCAAACGGTCGAACGGGATGCCGCGGCGTCGCGCGGTCGCGAGCAAGAACGCAAACAGAATCGTCGCCGGCGCGTTGATCGTCATCGAAACCGTGACGCGATCCAATGGAATGCCGTCGAACAGCGTTTCCATATCGTCGATCGAATCGATGGCGACACCCGCCTTGCCGACTTCGCCACGCGATTGCGGAGCATCGGAGTCATAGCCGAGTTGCGTCGGAAGATCGAAAGCCACCGATAGACCGGTCTGTCCCCGGTCTAACAGATAGCGATATCGCGCGTTCGACTCGGCCGCCGTAGCGAAACCCGCGTATTGGCGCATCGTCCACAGGCGCCCGCGGTACATCGTCGGATAGATGCCGCGAGCAAACGGGAACGCGCCCGGTTCGCCAAGCTCGAGCGCTGTGCCGATGGGCGCATCGTATGACGTCTGGATCGGAATCCCCGAACCGGTGCGGTCGCGTGCCATGCGGCCTTATTCGATGGTCAGCAGCGGGCTGCCGGTTTCGACGGTGGTTCCGGCCGGCGCATGGGTCGCCGCCACCGTCCCGCTTTTGTGCGCTCGAATCTCGTTCATCATCTTCATGGCCTCGACGATCGCGACCACATCGCCTTGCTCCACCGAATCGCCCTGCGAGGTGCGCAGCTCGACGACGATGCCGTGCATCGGCGAAACGACGTCATTTCCGGTGGCCCCGGCAGAAGCCGATCGGGTGCGGCGTTGCGTCGAGCGACGTGCGGGTTGCGCGCCGCCCGCAGGCGCGGACGCGATCGGAAAATCGATAAGCCGCACCCTATACAAGCGGTCGTCGACTTCGACACGCACGATGCTGCGATCCGGCGGTTCCGACGTTGCCGGCGGTTGCACCGGATCGGCCTGCGGCTCGGCGATCGCGCGAGCGAACGTCTCGAGCGTGGTCGTATCGTAGCCTCCGTCCAGAACGTGCGACTCGTCGCATAACGCCCGCAGCAGCGGCAGGGTCGTCTGAACGCCGCGCACCGTATATTCGTCGATCGCACGGCGAAAGCGCGCGATGGCACGGTCGCGCGTCGGCGCCCACACGACCAGTTTTGCGACGAGCGAATCGTAATCGGGCGGAATCGTCCAGCCCGGATATGCAGCGGAATCGACGCGCACGCCCGGGCCGCCCGGTTCGCGGTATTCAGAGATCGTTCCAGGCGCCGGACGAAACTCTCGAGCGGGATCTTCGGCGTTGACGCGGCCCTCGATGGCAAAACCGTTGAAGTGAATGTCGTCTTGGTTGAAGCCCAACGCCTCGCCGGCGGCCACTCGAATCTGCTCGCGAATGAGGTCGAGGCCCGAAATCATTTCCGACACGGTGTGCTCGACTTGAATCCGAGTGTTCATTTCGAGAAAATAGAACTCGCCGTTTTCGACCAAACATTCGATCGTGCCGGCCGAATCGTATCCGATCGCGGTGGCCGCGCGAACCGCGGCCTCGCGCATGCCGCGGCGGGCTCGTTCCGGAACCACGCCCGGCGCTTCTTCCCAGACTTTCTGGTGACGCCGC
>JBDTKL010000070.1:0-12004 GCA_039935355.1 Candidatus Tumulicola sp. | reverse complement strand
CGGTTTCCGCAAGTCCCGGCAACTCGGCAGGCGTGATGGCGCTGCCGGTCGCGATGACGAAATTGCGCGCGCGAAGCACGTCCTCGCCAACGGCTAACTCGGTCTCCGAGAGAAACGTTGCGGCGCCGGAGTAGAGTGGAAACTCCTCGATGCCGCCGATCCGATAGTCGGCGAATTCTTTAACGAGCGCACGCTTGCGGCGAGCGACGAACGGCATATCGGCGACGGGACCGTCGACGTCGATGCCGAGCTGCGACGCGTGGCGTACGTCGTCGATGGCGTCGCTCGTTGCGATCAGGGCTTTACTCGGCATGCACCCACGTAGGATGCATAAACCCCCGAGCGGCCCGGGATCGACCAAGGCAACGTTGCAGTGAAAATCTTTGGCCGTACGCGCGGCGGCATATCCGCCCGAACCGGCGCCGATCACGACCATGTCGTACGTGCGTTGCATTTACTGGAGCCGGATTAACGGCCGGGTTTGGCGCCGAGGCGGTGGATCGATTCTATAAACCGGACGGTTCCGGCCGAGTGTACGTGAATCGAGTGCGTGCGCGCCTGGTTTCCGTAGAAACGCACGCCGCGCACCAAATCGCCGTCGGTGATTCCGGTCGCGCAAAACACGACGTCGTCGCTCATAACCAGATCGTCGAGCTCCAACACGCGATCGAGCGAACCGAACCCCATGGCGATCGCACGCTCGGCCTCTTCGGCATTCCGCGGTTCTAAGCGACCCATAAAGTTACCGCCCAAGCATTTTATGGCGGCCGCCGCGAGCACGCCTTCGGGTGCGCCACCGGTTCCCATCGCAACGTGAATGCCGGTCGTTTCGATCGCCGTCGCGATACACGCATCGACATCGCCGTCGGAAATCAACCGAATCCGAGCGCCGGCCTCGCGTACTTCGCGGATGAGGTCGGCGTGACGCGGCCGATCGAGAATCACGACGCACACGTCGTTGATCGGTTTCTCGAGCGCGTTAGCGACGGCTTCGAGATTTTCGCGGACGGGAGCGTCGATATGCACGTACGGCGCAGCTTTCGCGCCGACCGCGAGTTTCTTCATATACGAATCCGGCGCGTGCAGCAAGCCGCCGCGTTCTGCAATCGCCATTACCGCGATCGAGTTCGGCAGCCCGTTGGCAACCAGGTTCGTGCCTTCGACCGGGTCGACGGCGATGTCGACCTCGACCCCGCCGAGACCGACTTCTTCACCGATATAGAGCATCGGTGCTTCGTCGCGTTCGCCTTCTCCGATCACGATGCGTCCGGCGATTTCCATCTCACCGAGCGTTTCGCGCATCTTTTCGACGGCGGCACCGTCGGCAGCATCGCGCTCGCCCCGCCCCATCCAGCGCGACGCTGCCAGCGCCGCACTTTCGGTCACTTTAACGAAGTCCAAGGAATGAACCGGGTGGTTCAAATCCGCTCGTGCGGAAGCTCGCGCCATATTCATGGGCTACAAGGGAAGCGGCGCATATCCTCTTAAACTTCGGATACCGTGTCTGCTAGTATGCAACCCGCTCCGTCGCTGCAAGCGTTCGCGACGCGTTTCGGCGAGTCGATCGTGCCGCAATGGCTGTGGGCCTCGCTCGTCGGCGCGACGGGTGCGACGTTAGGCTTCTTCGCGTGGTATGCCCTGGCCGTGCCCTCGCATGCGGCCGCGGCGGAACTCACCCTTCTGGCCAGCCTGGTGGCCGGTGCTGCCGCCGCCATCGCGGTGTGGAGCGAGTATTGTCGTTTTTTTGCACGCCGCACCGGATTGTCGCTCGGGCGTTCGTTGCAATACGACGCGGCGACGTGGTTGCCGTTCTTACTCTTATGGCTAACGTTCGTACTTCCACCGCAAGTAACGCATGGGGTACGACTGCTGCTGCTTGCAACGGCGCTGTTCTGCGTCGCCAAACTGTTGATTGCGGCCCGGTTCAATCAAACCGTCCGCGAAGTGTTACTCGATTTCGTCGCGACGCGCGCCGCAATCATCGTCATCGCCGAACTTGCGGCGGTCATCATCGGACAGCGCCCGGGAACGCACGTCGAAGAGTCGCAGCACGTCCTCCTGTCGGTGTGGGGACGTTGGGATGCCGTTCACTACATCGACATCGCGACTCGCGGCTATCTCGGCACGGATATGGCGTTCTTCCCGCTCTATCCGCTCCTCATCAAGCTGATCGGCGCCTTTGCCGGGAACCATCTCGTCGCGGGATTGCTCGTCTCGAATGCGTCGTTTTTCTTCGGCCTGCTGTTTTTGTATCGTTTGCTCGAACGCGAATACGACCGATCGGTCGCGCGGCGCGCGATCTTTTATGTTTCGATCTTTCCTACTGCCGTCTTCTTCTCGGCCGTCTACACCGAATCGCTCTTCTTCATGTTGACCGTCGCCTCGTTTTACTACATGCGGGCCGGCCGCTGGTGGATCGCGGGAGCGATCGGATTCTTGGCGGCGCTCAGCCGGGTCGAGGGCGTGCTCCTAATCGTTCCATTTCTTATGGAATGGTTCGCGGCGATGCGTGCGAGGACGGCGTCACCGTTTGGCGTGCTGGCAGCCGGACTGATTTCCCTCGGTCTCGTGACCTACATGGCGTATCTGTGGGTGCTGCGTGCGGATCCGTTGTATTTCTCACACGTGCAGATTCACTGGAATCGACATCTGGCGTTTCCCTGGGTAAGCGTCATCAATGCATTCGAGAAGATCGCGCATGCCACGACCGCCCTTCTCATCGCCAATCAATCGCTGGAAATCGCCTTCACGTTGCTGATGCTCGGAGTACTGGCGTTCGGCTGGAAGAGCCTGCGGCCGTCGTACATCGCATACATGGCGCTGTCGATCCTCGTGCCGATGTCGACGTCGAGCCTGATGTCGATGCCGCGTTTCGCTCTGGTGCTCTTTCCGATGTTCGTCATCTTTGCTCGCTGGGGCGAGCGCCGCTGGGTCAACAACTTGATCTCGGCCTTTTCACTGCCATTGTTAGGACTGTATACGGTGTTGTTCGCCAATTGGTATTGGGTTGCGTAGCGCGGTGGCCCCGGTGACGTCTCGCCGCGGTGTCCGGCAGTTCATCAAGTTCGGGCTGGTCGGATCGACCGGTTTCACGATGAACCTGATCGTGTTTACGTTGCTGCAGAAGGTCGTACCGGGACACGCGCGGCCGCTCGAATACAACATCATTTACACGGTAGCGTTTCTGGCAGGCGGCGTTTCGAACTACTATCTCAACCGCATTTGGACGTTTCGCTCGACGCGAAACATCGTGCGCGAGGGCGCACAGTTCTTATCGGTATCGACCGTCGCGTTGGCGGTCGGCCTTCTCGTGTCGGCTGCGGTCAGCCCGTGGTTCGGCCACGGCCACAAAACGTGGTTCGTGGCCAACGTTTCGGGCATTTTCATCAACTTCTTTCTGAATAAATATTGGACGTTCAAACACGTGAACTAAGCCGGCTGGCCGCCGCGACGCCGCCGGTCTTGGCGTGGTGGTGGCCGGCGGCGCTCGCGGCGATCGTACTCGCCGGTCTCTGTTTACGCTTGCCCGGGATCGGCCATCCCATCTTGGACCATCCGGGATGGCGGCAAGGCGACACGGCGGCGATCGCGCGCAATTTTGCACAGCTCCGGTTCAACGTCTTCTATCCGCAAACGACCTATAACGGTCCACCACCCAACTACGTCGAGTTGGAACTGCAGATCGTTCCGTTTCTCAGCGCCGTCGTCTATCGAATCGCCGGTGCGCACGTGTGGATCGGTCGCGCGTTCACGATACTGTTCAGTCTCGGAACGATCGTGACGCTGGCATATTTCGGCCGCCGGCTCTTCGCGAGCGCGACCGCCGGGTTGTGTGCGGCCGCGTTCTTCGCCGTTTTTCCGGGCAGCGTGTATTACGGGCGAACGTTTATGCCCGACACCGCCATGGTCTTTTTTCTCACCGCAGCGCTGTACGCATGCGACCGCGCCTTGATGGACCTGCGGCCATTTCGCTGGCCGCAGGTCGCGCTGCCGGCCACGCTGCTGGCGCTCGCCTACCTGGCGAAACCGGTAGCGGTCGTCGCGATCGTCCCGGTCTGCGCGCTGTTAGTCCTTCGGTATCGCGCCGGGCGGCCAACCAATGCCGGCGCGGTTGCAGCGCTACTGATCGCGCCGGCGATCCTACTCGGATGGTACGACCATATCGTTTCGTCGCATGCAGAATGGCATTGGGCTAGCGGTATTACATCGCTCCACGTGCTTCCGTCGCTGCTCCACGCCCTGACCAGCCGCGACGCGTTGTTGGCCAAGTTCGCGGCATTCGTCAATGCGATCGGGCTCATTCGTACGACCATGCTCGGGACCGCCGGCTTTCTGCTGACGATCGCCGGCTTCGCCGTACTGGCGTGGTCCTCAAGCAAGAACTCGATGTTGTTATGGTCGTGGCTGGCCGCCGAGCTCGTCTACGTTTTCGTGGTCATGACCGTCGAGCACGTCGATTACTACGCCTATTCTTTGCTGCCGCTCGGCGCGCTGGCAATCGGCGGCGCTGCCGCACGCTACGTTTCGATGCTCCGTCGTGCCGACGTTGCACCGGCCGGGCGGTGGGCATTAGCTGCGCTGTTACCGCTGGCCGTTGCGGGCGTCGCGATTCAAGGGCGTGCGGCAGTCGCTCCGTATTACAAATACAACCTGCGTGCGTATCGCGATGCGGTCGCGCTCGATCGGTGGCTCCCGCCTGGCGCGACGATCGTGCTCGGACATTACGGGCCGGACGTGCAGTATTACATCGATCGCTTCGGCTGGGAAGAAGACCCGCTCCTGTGGACGCCGTTCGACGAACAGAGCGCCATCCGCAAGGGAGCGCGGTATTTTATCTCGGTCGAGGATAACCGCCTACGCCGCAATGTCGAGTTATGCGCGTGGCTACAGCGCTTTCCGATGGCCGGCACAAACACGGACTGGCCGGTCTACATCACCGACCCGCAACGGATACTCCCCGGTGCGGACCGTTTCTGGCGAGGGTTTCGTGTCGCAGAACGGCGGGGGCAGGGCCGCGCTTTTTTAGATGCGGCCAACGTTTGTCGGGTTGCGCCGCCCGGACTCTCTCAAACTCCCTAGGGTCCGAGCGCGTCGAAGGTTCTCACGGCGCTGTGAAACGCCTCGGGTGGAACCGAAATGTTTCCCCGATACGGATAGTTCAGCGCGACGGTAAGGAACAGCACCATTGCGATCAGCAACCCTAGCGCACCGGTCATCAATTGCTGCATCAAGCTATGCCGGAAGCCGAAGAAAAACGTAAAACCAACGGTTATAACCGCCCCGGACACCAGCACGACCCATAGTAGCCCATCGATCCCCGTGGAATCTTCGGAGAGTCGCGTATCGCGGTCCGTTTGCGTGGAGTTGACGGCCTCCAACATTTCAGCGTGCACGTCTTGCCGCCCCGGACCGTCGACGGGCAGCGCGCGGACGATCGAATCGACGCGTTCCAGCAACCTATCGGCTTTGGCCGATTGGCCGCCATGCCGCATCAACGGCCATTCATCGTTAATCACCGATTCGGTGTACGCGCGCACCGCTTCGCGCAGTTCC
Organism: Candidatus Tumulicola sp.; assembly: GCA_039935355.1. GTDB lineage: Bacteria > Vulcanimicrobiota > Vulcanimicrobiia > Vulcanimicrobiales > Vulcanimicrobiaceae > Tumulicola. The sequence continues at coordinate 6,451 of JBDTKL010000070.1, read as the reverse complement.
CGAGATTGTGGAAACCGATCTGCATCGCGGTAGATGACGGCGAGCTTCGTGCCCTCGTCGAAGCTGCGCGCCTCGGCCTGTTGGTAGCGTTCCCATACCCCGATCGTCACGAACGCGAGCAACACGGCATACACGACGCCGATCACGGCGAGAATGAACCCTGCGAGGTCGTTGTGAGCGATTCGTACGTCACGGGATGCGAACCGGTCGACGAGGTAGCCGACCGTAACCGTCAGCAGCATAAAGCCACCGACGATCACGAAACCAGCGCCCGCGGTTGGTAGCGATTCGATCCAGACGTCCATCGGTCTCCTTAGGGCAGCGGTAAGATCGACGCGCCGGTCGTTTCGGCAGCCTCACCGGCCGCAGGGCGGACCCCCGACGTCACCAGCTGACGGTAGGAAATGAGATGGTTGCCGTTCTTGACCAAATCCAACTGCATTTCGTAGCTGCGTTTAATTGCATCGCTTAAGTCGCTCGCGTCGAACGTGTACTGAAAGCGCCTCAGGCTACGTAAGAGCAGTCTATTCGTCGTGTCGATCTGCGCGTATGCTCGCTGCAGTTGGGTGCCCGTCTCACGAAAGGTGGGGTAGTTCGATACGACGATCTCGCGTTGCAGCCTGGCTTCGTCTACGGTGCGTTTGAGCGCCGCCAGCCGAACGCTTTGCGAATCGTACCGCAGGCCGTCGCCGATCGTCGCAAGCGCGTCATCGAAATTGCCGCGCGCGTATTCGGACTGTGCGTACGCCGCAGCCGCGCGGACGTAGCCGGCGCGGGCGCGCGGGTCCTCCGGATCGACCCGCAAAGCCAGACGATACGATAACTCTGCGTCGCGCACGTTTCCAACGGCGAGCGCCTGCGATCCCTGATGGACGCGCACGTTCACGATCCAATGCTGAATCGACCCGGCACAACCCGACAGAACGACGCACGCGGCGGCGGCCGCAACCAACCGGATCCGCTTACCCGCCATGATTTACCAAATGAGCCACGATCTTTATCACCTCGGCCGCCGGCCACAGCAGCAATTGCGAGAGCAACCAGCCGGCGATGGCCGTCACGGACAGGTAGAATACCATCGAGCGAACCTCCTCGTGATCGCGCTCGCCTTTCACCGCTTCATCCACGATGATCGAGGACGTCGGGTCGACGAAGAACGTGAAGGCGACCGTGCCGATGCCATTAATTATCCCGGAGATGCCGATAGCCGTACGCGTCACGTTGACGTCGAGAACGCTGGCGTAGTACGCGGCCACGACGCCGATCGCGTACACGCCGGTGACGACTACGTTGAAAATCAGCAGGCGCCGCGGGATTCCCTTGAGCGAAAACCCCCGAATTTCCGAGAAACGCGGCGTTCGCAGCGACCGGAAAAGATCGCCGATCACGCGCGGAGAGAAGATACGCACGATCGAGTGGGGCATCGACTTGGTCCGCTCGAACGAACGGACGCCGCGGACGTACAAGTACGTGAACGTCGGCAGCAACATGCTTCCGATTGCCGTCCCCACCGTCCCAGCGATAATGATCGCTCGCAGCTGCCATTCGAACGTGTGCTGTACCGACCAAATCAGCTCCAGACGGATCGGCAGCGAGAACGGAGAGTTGTGCGCGAGTAACGAGCGCACCGCATTACCGGCAGTGTCCGCGAGTGGGCCCAACATCAGCGTATAGACCAGCGTCGCTAGCCGGCTGGCCGTAACGAAGAGATTGAACAACGACGTCGACGTGGCAATGCGGCCGGTTCTAACGCCGGCCAGGCGTGCCGCATAGGCGCCGATCTGAATCGCCTGGACGATCGCGTTGATCAGCAGCGCGATAACGAGTTGCCAGGTCCAAAAATGGACGCCCACGAGCGCGCTCGGGTTAGGCTGCGTCACGACTCCAAGAGATGGTCGACTCCTCGACCGGGCCGACGACGCAAAGGCCCAGATTGGCCGGATCGAACCGCTCGGCAGCCAGTTGCGCGACGTCGACGGCCGTAACTGCATCGATTCGTCGCTCGATTTCTTCTTGCTCGATCTGCCGCCCGAATGCGAACTCGTTGCGTCCTAAACGGATCATGCGACTCGAACTCGACTCGAGCGACAGCGTCAAACTTCCCTTAATGTGCTCCTTCGCCAGCGTCAGTTCGTCGGCTTCGACGGGTGCTTCGCGCAGGTTCTGCAACTCCGCAACGATCAAGTCGACACATTCCGAAACGTTTTTTGGGGACGTTCCAGCGTATATGCCGAACAGTCCGGCGGCGCGATATGCGGCTTGAAACGAATAGACCGTGTACACCAGGCCACGCTTCTCGCGAATCTCTTGAAAAAGCCGGCTGGACATTCCACCGCCGAGCATCGTATCGAGTACCGATAGTGCGTAGCGGCGGTCGTCGGTCGCCGATAACCCTTGCGTCCCGAGGATACAATACGCTTGCTCGGAGTCTTTTTGTTTGATCGCGCGGGCCGGCGTCGTCGCCGGCGTTTCTAAAACGAACGGCCGGCCAACGCCGGAAAACTCTGCGAACGCGCGCTCGACCCGATGCGCGAACTCGTCGTGATCGACGTTGCCGGCAGCGGTGACCACCACCGAGTTCGGCGCATATCGCTCGCGCATGTGCGAGCGTAGATCGTCGGGCGTTAGGCCCGAAACGGTTTCGGCGAAGCCGATCGTCGGCTCGCCGAGATTCGATCCATTCCACATCGTTTGCAAGAACAGATCGTGAATCAACTCGTCCGGGGAGTCTTCGTACATCTTAATTTCTTCGAGCACGACCTGCCGCTCTTTGGCCAGCTCGCCGGCGTCGAACAACGAGTGCAAAAACATGTCCGAGAGCACGTCCAGCGCGAGGGGCAAATGGCGATCCATCACTTTTGCGTAATAGCAGGTCGCTTCTTTATCGGTAAAGGCGTTCAGGTTACCGCCGACCCCATCCATGATCTGCGCGATGTCGCGCGCGCTGCGGCGGCTGGTGCCCTTGAACAGCATGTGCTCGACCATGTGCGAAACGCCGCGGCGTTCGTGCAGCTCGAGCGACGACCCGACATCGGCCCACACGCCGATCGTCGCCGAGCGCACTGACGGCATACGCTCGGTAATGACGCGTAAACCGTTTGGAAGCGTGCTTTTGCGATACATTACGAGGTGGCCTTTAGAAAGGCGCTGCGGACCCACTCGCGGTCCCAAAACGCGGCGTCGCCGGCGGCGAGGCGCGTTATCGTAGCAGCGTCGCTCGCCGCGTGCAGGACGGATAACGTGAACACGACTCGCGAGGTCGGGCGAGCCAAGTCGCCACTGACGACAATGTCGCGCGTCACATCGATCGGGACGCTGGTCCATACGTCGACTTCTTGCGCGGACGGCGCGATGGCAAAGGCCGTTCGAACCAGCCATGCGACTTGGTCGACGAACTCCCGTTGCGTGATCGGCTTGTGAAATTTCACGCCCCACATCCGGATTCCGAGCACCAGATGACCTCCGAACTCGTTGGCCGAGATTTGGCTCACTTGCGCCGGCAGCGTCGAGGCAAAAACGCGGTCGCCGATCTGGGTCGCGATATCCAGACGATTGCCCGCCGCGCGCGCGTTCGCATCCAGTTCCGCGACCGACGGGGAAGCGGCAAACGCCGGCGACGCGCCGGCAGCCGGCGCGAGCATCGCGCACGCCAATGCGAGCGATACGAGATTAATACGACTGCGCAAAATAGGCATCCGTGATCGCCGGCTCTCCGCACGCGACGCAGTTGGCTCCCGGCCGCGACAGCGGGCGGAGGTTGCGGGTCGTCGCTCCGGTTCGCGCTTTGATGGTAGCTTCGCAATCGGGCCGGCCGCACCACGGAATGTCGATCATTCCGGCACGTTCCGCGCACATCGTGAAAAACGCCTCGCGCTCGCGCGGCGCTACCGTATGCGAATGCAAATACTCCGACGCCTGCATGTAGAGCGACCGTTGAATATCGTCGAGCAAACCAGGCAATACGTCCGGCAGATCGCTCAACGCAATCGTGGTTTTTTGCCCTTCGGCTCCCTTGTCGCGATCGCGTCGAACGACGACGGCGGTTCCCGCGTCGACGTCACGGGGGCCAAGCTCGACGCGCACCGGCACGCCGCGCACGTCCCACTCGCCGTACTTCCAACCAGGCTGATGGTCGCGGGCGTCGACCCGAACGCGATGTCCGCGGGCGGACAACACTGCGGCAGCGTCACGGCAGGCCGCGATCGCACGTTCGTCGCCGGAACGGACGATCGGGACGAACACCACTTCGATGGGCGCTAACTTGGGCGGAACGCGCAACCCGCGGTCATCACCATGCATCATAATCACCGCGCCGAGCATCCGCCACGACATCCCCCACGACGTCGTGTACGCGTGCTTGATCGTGCCGTCGGCATCGGCGAACGTAATGTCGTACGCGCGAGCGAAATTTTGTCCCAAGTCGTGCGACGTGGCCGATTGCAAAGCGCGACCGTCGGGCATCAGCGCTTCGATCGAATACGTTTCGACGGCACCCGGGAACCGTTCGCTCGCGCTCTTGATGCCTTCGCATACCGGTAGCGCCGCAACCTCGCGAGCAAAATGCGCGTACACGTCGAGCATGCGCAACGTTTCTTCGCGCGCCTCCGCGGCGGTAGCATGCGCCGTGTGGCCCTCTTGCCACAAAAACTCCATCGTGCGCAAGAACGGACGCGTGGCTTTTTCCCATCGCACGACGTTCGCCCACTGATTGATCAGAATCGGAAGGTCGCGATACGACTCGACCCACTGCGCGTACATCGTTCCGATGATCGCTTCGGACGTCGGACGAATGGCCAGCCGCTCGGTCAGCTCCTCGCTGCCTCCGTGCGTCACCCACGCGACTTCGGGCGCGAAGCCTTCCACATGCTCGGCTTCTTTCACTAAGAGACTTTCGGGAACGAGCAGCGGGAAATAGGCGTTTTCATGCCCGGTCGCCTTGAAGCGTACGTCGAGATCTCTTTGCAGGTTTTCCCACATTCCGAAGCCGTAGGGACGCAGCACGACACAGCCGCGGACCGGAGAATAGGAAACGAGTTCGGCCTTCAGGCAGACGGCGGTGTACCAGGCGGAAAGATCGGCCGCTTTCGGGGGAATTTCCCGAACGACCGCCGCTTGCGATTGCGACATGACCGGCCCGGCTTCGCGCGACCCGAGGCGCCGGCCTCCCGACTCGGAGCCGGAGCATCGCGCGGCGAAGGCGTATCCGATGACCAAACGCACCCGATTGTATACGCGCACCGGCGACGACGGCAGCACCGGCCTGGTCGGCGGCGAGCGTATTCACAAAGATTCCAAGCGCATCGAAGGCTATGGGACGGTCGACGAGCTGTCGAGTGCGATCGGCGTCGTTCGCGCCGCCCTCCGCGGGCACGACGCACCGCGCGCGCTCCGCCTGGACGCATGGCTCTCGTGGACGCAGGACATGCTGTTCGATCTCGGAGCCGAACTTGCTACGCCGCCCGCGAAGCGTTGGGACGATATGCCGACTATGGGCCCTTCACAAATTGCGCCACTCGAACGCGCCATCGATGAGGCCGATGCCGATCTTCCGCCGTTGCAGACCTTCATCCATCCCGGCGGATCGGATGCCGGAGCTGCGCTCCACCTCGCTCGCACGATTTGCCGGCGCGCCGAGCGCCGCGTGCTATCGCTGCGTCGTGACGATTCCAGCGTATCGCCGGAAACCGTCCGCTATCTGAACCGGCTTTCCGACGCACTGTTTGCTTGGGCGCGCTGGATCAACGACGGACTCGGAGTTCCGGAACATCGCTGGACATCGAAGGCCGAGCCGCCAGCAGGGGACTAGCTTGCTACCCCTGCGAACCGCAGGCCCAATGTCGTTTCGCAGCGCGTTGTTCGCCACGACCAGCGTCGATAAGCTTCGCGAGCTTGGAAGCCAGAAGATTCTGCGGCGCGCGCTCACCGCCAAAGATTTGATCGCTATCGGCATCGGTACGATGATCGGCGGCGGCATCTTCACCACCATCGGTACCGGCGTCAAGGGCGCGGGACCGGCGGTCATCATCTCGTATCTACTGGCCGGCATAACGTCGTTTTTTGCAGCTCTGTGTTATGCCGAGCTGGGCGCGATGGTTCCCGTGGCCGGCAGCGCGTACACGTACGCCTACGCGACCATGGGCAAACTATTTGCGTGGATCATCGGCTTCGCGCTCATCTTCGAATACGGGATCAGCGCCGCACCGGTCGCACAGCAGTTTTCGGCATCGCTACAGGACGTTATGAAATCGATCGGCTTAGTGCTGCCGTATTGGGCGCAACAGTCGAATCTGATCATCAACGGCCCATGGTGGCATCCCGGCAGTTGGGACCTGCTGCACTCGCAATGCGACGTTCTAAGCGCGCTGTTCGTCCTCGCGCTCAGCGTGCTGCTCTCGATCGGTATCCGCGAGTCGGCCACCACCAACAACATCTTCGTCGTGTTAAAACTGTC